>CAZDUQ010000070.1:0-6832 GCA_964508665.1 uncultured Oscillospiraceae bacterium
TGCAAAGCCGCCCGACCTGTGGTACAATATCCTGAGAAACACCCTCGCGTCCCTGCCGGCCCGCACTGCGCCCGGGAGGACGCCACGAAAGGAGCCCTTGCCCATGCTGACCATCCTCACCGGCCCGCCCGGCTGCGGAAAAACCACCCTCCTGCTGGAGCGCCTGCGCCGTCTGGCGGCAGAACAGCGTCCCGGCCTGCTGCTGGTGCCCGAAAGCGGCTCTCATCAGGCCGAACGCCGCCTGCTGGAGGTCTGCGGCAACCGGGGCGGCGCCTTTGCCGCCGTCACCACCTTCTCCAAGCTCACCGAGGACGTGCTGACGGCCACCGGCTGCCGCAGGGCCACCCTGGATCCCGGCGGCCGGGTGCTCACCATGTACCGCGCCCTGACTCAGGTGCAGTCGGCCCTGCAATATTACCGCCGCGCCCCCCGGCCTCAGCTGGTGGAAAAGCTGGTGGAGGTGGCATCCGAGCTGATGGCCTGCGGCATCACGCCGGAACAGCTGATGCAGGCGGGGGGCCTTTCCCCCAAGATCGCCGATCTGGGGCTGATCTATGCCCGATATTGCGCCCTGTGTCAGGCGGGAACGCTGGACCCGGCGGAGCGGGTCACGCTGGCCACCGGGCGGCTGGCGCAAAGCGGACTGCTGGCGGGGGCCACCCTGTTCGTGGACGGCTTCGAGGGCTTTACCGCCCGCAAATATGACCTGCTGGAGGAGGCGCTGCGGTGCGCGTCGGAAGTGACGGTGGCGCTGACGCTGGGCCGGGACGGCACGCTGTACACCGAGCAGCGCAAAACGCTGGAGCGGCTGCGGCGCATGGCAGGCAGCCGGGGGGTGGACTTCCGGGTGGAGCAATGCCCTCCCGCGCCCCGGCGGCGTCCGGTGGGACTGGAGGGATTGGAGGAGCAGGTGTACGACTTCCGGTCCATGGAACAGAAGGGTTGTGAAGGCCTACGGCTTTACAGCCTTTCCGACCCGCGGAGCGAGTGCGAGCTGGCGGCGGCCCTGCTGCGGCAAAAGGCCCTGGAGGGCGTGCGCTGCCGGGAGATGGCGGTGGTGTGCGGCGATCTGGAGCAATACGGCCCGGCGCTGTCGGCGGCCTTTGAGCAGTACGGCCTGCCCCTGTATCTCAGTCAGAAGACCGACCTGCTGGAAAAGCCCGCCCTTCAGGCGGCGCTGGGGGGCCTGAACGCTCTGGAGGAGGGTCTGCCCTTTGCCAACCTGCTGGACTGGCTGCGCCGGGGCGTGGGCAATTTTGACCGGGACGAGCTGGATCGGCTGGAAAATTACTGCTTCCGCTGGAACATCCGGGGCAGCCGCTGGCTGTCCCCCTTCACCGCGCCCACCTGCGGCTACGACCGCCCGGGGGACAACGAGGCCCGCGAGCTGGCCGCGCTGGAGGCCACCCGCCGCCGGGTGTGCGCCCTGCTGGAGCCGCTGAAAACGGCGCTGGCCGACTGCCGCACCGGCCGGGACTTTGCCGACGCCCTGACGGCCCATCTGGAGCAAATTCGACTGGAAGCCTTGCTGGACAAACGCTGTAAAGCACTTCGCCAGTCGGGCCGGGGAAGGGAAGCCGCCGAGACCGCCCAGCTGTATCATATCCTGCTGGGGGCGCTGGAGCAGCTGTCCGCCGTCATGGCCGACACCCCCATGACCCGGCGGGAGTTCTGCCGCCTGTTGCAGCTGACCCTGCGGCAGTACGATGTGGCGGCCATCCCGCCATCGCTGGACAGCGTCCAGGCGGTGACCTTTGAGCGGCTGCCCGGGATGCCGGTCAGGGAGCTGGTGATCGTGGGCGGCCGGGAGGGGCTTTTCCCGCCGGAAAAGGCCAGCGTCAGCCTGCTTTCCGAAAGCGAGCGCACGGCGCTGGAACTGGAGGGGCTGGAGCTGACCCAGAGCGCCGCCGAGCGCGCCTGGCAGCAGCAGTGCGCCCTGTGCCGGGCGATCTCGGCCCCGTCGGAGGGCCTGACCGTCACCTGCCTCCGGCGTCTGGCCGACGGCACGGCGGCGGTGCCCGCCTTTGCCCTGGAGCGCCTGTGCGCCCTGCGGGGCCTTTCGCTGACCGATGGGGAGGGCCTTTTGGAGCGGCTGCGGCTGACGGCCCCCGGGCCGCTGTTCGCCCTGGCCTGTTCGGCAGCCGAGACCGGAGGAAGCGGCCCTGCCCGGGCGGCGTTGCAGGCCGTCTGCCGTGACACGGAGCGGGCCGATTATCTCCGCCGTCTGCGGCATTATGCCACCGCTCCCCGTGGCCCGCTGGGGGATCCTGCACTGGTGCGGCAGCTGTACGGCGGGCAGATCCGCCTGACGGCCTCCCGGCTGGATCGGGTGAGCACCTGTCCCATGAGCCATTTTCTGCAATACGGCCTGAAGGCCCGCCCCCGGCAGGAGGCCCGCTTCGGCGCGCCGGAGATCGGCACCTTTTTGCATTATGTGGTGGAGAAAACCATCCCGGAGCTTTGCAAAGACGAGGCTGTAAAGCCGGAGGCCTTGGCAGTCAAATATGTGGACGAATACCTGGAGCAGCAGATGCCCGCGGGCCAGACCGGGGCCCGTCACCGGGCGCTGTGCCGTCAGGCGGGGCAGCTGGCCTGCCGGGTGGTGGCCAACATCTGGGAGGAGATCCGGGCCGGGGACTTCCGCCCGGTGTGCTTCGAGCTGGATTTCAGCCGCCGGGGCGACCTGCCGCCGCTGGAGCTGCGGGAGGGCAGCATCACCCTCACCGTGGGGGGCAAGGTGGATCGGGTGGACGGCTACGTGCGGGGGGACACCCTCTACCTGAAGGTGGTGGATTACAAGACCGGCACCAAGCAGTTCCACCTGTCCGACCTGCTGTACGGCCTGAACGTGCAGATGTTCCTCTACCTGCTGATGCTAACCCGGGCCGACCGGCAGCAGCTGCTGGAGGTCACCGGCATGGCCGGGCGGGACATCGGACAGATCGTGCCCTGCGGGGCGCTGTACATCCCGGCGAAGGATCCCTTCGTGCCCATTTCTCCCGGCCAAACGGCGGAGGAGGCCCGTCTGGCGCTGGAAAAATCTCTGCGGCGCATCGGGCTGGTGCCCGATGACAGCGAGCTGCTGGAAGCCATGGAGCGGGGCGGGCAGTTCCGCTTTCTGCCGGTGGAGGCACGCAAGCAGGGCGGCTTTACAGCGGCCTCCTGCGTTGCGTCGGCGGAGCAGATGGGGCGGCTTTTGCGCAAGACCGAGCGCACCCTGCGGCGCATCGCCCGGGAGATCGCCGGGGGCGGGATCGAGGCCACCCCCTACCGCACCGGGCGGGACGACACCCCCTGCCGGTACTGCGATTTCCGGGAGGCCTGCCATTTTGACACCGGGCTGCGGCGGGATCGGCTGCGGTTTTTGCCCACCCAGACCCCGGCGCAGGTACACGCCCTGCTGGAGGAGGAAGAAGCACGGGAACAGGAGGAACAGGCATGAGCATGGAATTTACCGATCAACAGAAGCTGGCCATCGGCTGCCGTCACGCCGGGCTGATCGTCTCGGCGGCGGCGGGCGCGGGCAAGACCGCCGTGCTGGTGCGGCGCATCGTGGGCCTGCTCACCGACCCGGAGGAGCCCTGCGGGGTGGACCAGCTGCTGGTGGTCACCTTTACCAACGCGGCGGCGGGGGAGCTGCGGCAGCGGCTGGCCGCCCTTTTGCGGGAGGAGCTGGCCCGCGACCCGGAAAACGCCCACCTGCGGCGGCAGCTTTCCCTGCTGGGCTCGGCCCGCATCCAGACGGTACACGCCTTCTGCCAGAGCCTCATCCGGGAAAACTTCACCCTGTGCGGGGTGGAGCCCGACTTCCGTCTGGCCGACGAGACCCAGTGCGAGCTGCTGCTGGAACAGGCGCTGAACGACACGCTGGAGGATGCCTATCAGGCCGCCGAGCCGGGCTTTACCGCCCTGTGCGAGACGCTGACCGACGGCCGCTCCGACCGGGTGCTGGCCCAGTCGGTGACAGAGATCTTTCACCGCCTCAGCAGCCATCCCTACCCCGAAAAGCTGCTGGCCCTGCTGCCCCAGCTGTGCGCCCGGGAGCCGGAGCAGCTTCTGTGGCTCAAGGAGGTGCAGCGGGAGGCCCGACAGGTGCTGATCCACGGGCTGGGGGCGCTGGAAAACGCCATGCGGCTGGCACAAAGCATCCCGGAGGTGTGGAAAAGCTACGGCGGGGAGCTCACCCGCCTGAAGCAATACGGCGACGGGCTGACCGCCGCCATCCGGCAGGGCTGGGACGAAGCCTGTGCCTGTCTGGCCGCCTTTGAAAAGGGTCGTCTGCCCGGCTGCCGCTACGGGGACAAGGAGCTGCTGGAGCAGGTCAAATCCGGCCGGGAGCAGTTTTTGCAGAGCATCGCCACCCTGCGGGAGAGCTGCTTCTTCCAGCCGCTGGCGGCCATCCGCCGGGAGGGGCAGCGCACCGCACCCATGGTGGCGGCCATGTGCCGTCTGGTGGAGGAGCTTTCCCGCCGGTTCTCGCAGGAAAAGCTGCGCCGGGGCCTGCTGGATTTCAGCGATCTGGAGCATTACGCCCTCAGGCTGCTGCAGGATCCCCGGGTGGGGGAGCCCCTGCGCGCGCAGCTGCGGGAGGTGCTGGTGGACGAATATCAGGACACCAACGACATTCAGGAGGAGCTGTTCCGCCTGCTGCGCCATCCCGGCGACCCGGCCTTTTTCGTGGGGGACATCAAGCAGAGCATCTACCGCTTCCGACTGGCCGAGCCGGCCCTGTTTGCCGACCGGTATGAACGCTCCGAGCCCTATACCGGCACCCAGACCGGTGAGGTGCGGCTGGCCCTCAACCGCAATTTTCGCTCCCGGCCGGAGGTGCTGTCCCTGTGCAACGCCGTGATGGCCCGTATCATGAGCCCCGCGCTGGGGGAGGTGGACTACGACGACGACCAGCGGCTGTATGCCGGGCGGCAGGTGTCCGGAACGGTGCCCTCCGAGGTGCTGCTGCTGGACTGTCCCCCCGACCCGGATGCCGAGGAGAGCGAGGCCCGCACCGTGCTGGAGGCCCGTCTGGTGGCCCGCCGGGTGGCCCGGTTGCTGCGGGAGGAGCGGGTGCCGGAGGGTGACGGTGACCGTCCCGCCCGGCCGGAGGATGTGGCCGTTTTGCTCAGCTCCTTTGCCAGCAAGGCGCCGGTCTTCCGGGCGGAACTGCAAAAGCTGGGCATCCCCTGCGGACAGGGGGGCGGGGAGTTCTTCGGCACGGTGGAAACCTCCGCCATGCTGTCCCTCCTGCGGCTGCTGGTCAACCGGCGGCAGGATATCCCGCTGGTGTCCCTGCTGCGGTCGCCGCTGTATCTTGTGCCGCCGGAGACGCTGGCCCGGCTGCGGCTGCTGGCCCCGGAGGGCGATCTCATCGACGGGCTGACGCTGGCGGCGGAGGACGATCCCCTGTGCGCCCGGGTGCTGGACGATCTGGACCGGTGGCAGGCCGAAAGTCTGGAGCTGCCCCTGTCCCGTCTGGTGCGGCTGATCTATGACCGGACCGGCGCGGAGCAGGTGTTTTCCGTGCTGGACAACGGTGCCCGGCGTCTGCGCAACCTGCATCGGCTGGAGGAGCTGTGCCGTCCCTTTGACGGCGGCGCGGGGGGCCTGCCCGCCTTCCTGCGGTGGATCGACCGCAAGGCGCAGGAGGGCCTGCCGCCGGAGGAGGCGGCAGCGGAGGGCAGCGGCGTGCAGCTGCTGTCCATCCACCGCTCCAAGGGGCTGGAGTGGCCCTTCGTCATCCTGCCCGACCTGTCCAAGCGCTTTAATACCGATGACCTCAGCAGCCCGGTGCTGTTCCACCCCCATCTGGGCATCGGCCTGCGGCTGCGGAACCGGCAGACCCATACCGAGAGCCGCACCCAGCTGCAGCAGGCCATCGCCGCCCGCACACGCAGGGAGCTGAAAAGCGAGGAGGTGCGCAAGCTGTATGTGGCCATGACCCGCGCCCGGGAGAAGCTGATCCTTGTGATGTCCGACCGCAGCATGGACAGGCGGCTGAAAAAGGTGGCCCAGGAGGCGGGCATGCTGCCCTCGCCCCAGTGGCTCTCCCAGCAGAACGACGCCATGTCCTGGCTGCTGGCGGCCCTGCTGACCCATCCCGCCTGCGGCGAGCTGCGGCGGCGGGCGGGGGTCTCCTTTTCGGCAGGGTGGGACTGCCGCGAGGAGGAGCTGATCTGCCGGGTGCTCACCCCCGATGATCTGGCGGAGGAGCCGGCCGCCGTCCCCCTGACCGAAAAAAAGCCGGAGGCTCAGACCTCCGACCACAGAGAATATGCTCCCCTCATCGCCCGCAGCCGGGCGGATTATGCCCACCGGGCGGCGGCGGGACTGCCCTCCAAGGTGACCCCCACCGGCCTGCGGACGCTGGTGCCCGAAAGCGGCCAGCTGTTCGGCCTGCCCGCACAGGCCCGGACGCGGGATCATCACCCGCTGGAGCTGGCCCGGCCCGACACCAACGCCCTGCTGCGGGGCACCGCCATGCACATCCTGCTGCGCCGGGCCGATCTGGGTGCCTGCACCACCGAAGAAGCCGTCCTGACACAGGCCGACCGCCTGACGGAGGCGGGCTTCCTCACCCCGGAGGAGCGGGCGCTGGTGTGGCCCGCGCCCATCCTGGCCTTTGCCCAGAGCCCGCTGGGCAGGCGCACCCAACAGGCAAAACGCGTCCTGCGGGAGCAGGAGTTCAGCCTGCTGCTGGATGCCGCCGAGCTGCTGGAAAACGGCCCCGCCGGGGAGCGGCTGCTGCTCAACGGCGCCATCGACCTGCTTCTGTTCGAGGAGGACGGCCTGACGGTGGTGGATTTCAAGACCGACCGGGTGGCCCCCGGCGGGGAGG
>CAZDUQ010000071.1:0-6808 GCA_964508665.1 uncultured Oscillospiraceae bacterium
GCATTGTCTTTGCGCCGGGAATTTGCTATGATAAACCGATGGAGGGATCATACCATGTCTGTTTTGTTCAAACGCGCATTTGCCCTTGCTCTGCTGCTGCTGCTGGTGCCGTTCTGCGGCTGTCAGCGCTCTCAGGAGAGCGAGCCGCCCCAGGTGGTTCAGCCGCCGGTGGAGGAGCCCGAACCCGAGCCGACGCCCGTTGTGGAGCCGGAGCCGGAGCCCGAGCCCATCTCCATCCGCATCACGGCGGCCGGGGACAACCTGCTGCACAATACGGTCTCCATGGCCAGCGAGCTGGCGGAGGGCGGCTACGATTTTTATCCCATCTATGAAAATATCCAAAAGATCATCGACGGCAGCGATATCGCCTTCATCAATCAGGAGGTCATGCTTACCGGCGAGGTCAGCGCATATCCCAACCTGGCCGCGCCCGCCGAAAATGCCGACGCGCTGATCCGGGCGGGCTTCAATGTGGTCAATCTGGCCACCAATCACAGCCTGGATAAGGGCGTGAAGGGCCTGGAAACCTGTCTGGAGAACATCCACGCCCGGGATTTCGAGGCGGTGCTGGGGGCATTCCGCACCGAGGAGGAGTCCACCCAGCTGTGCATTCTGGAAAAGCAGGGCATCCGCTTCGGCTTTTTGTCCTACACCTACGGTCTCAACGGCTATCAGCTCCCGTCGGACAAAAGCTGGAAGATCGCCCTGATCGACGAGGAAAAAATTCAGGCCGATCTGGCCGCCATCCGACCGGAGTGCGATTATCTCATCGTCTCCATGCACTGGGGCAACGAATATCAGACTGCCGAAAATGACGAGCAGGTCGCCCTGGCCCAGCTTTTGTGCGACGGGGGCGCCGACCTGATCATCGGCACCCATCCCCATGTGCTCCAGCCCATGAGATGGCTGGAGAGCGAGGACGGTCACCGGACGCTGTGCGCCTATTCCCTGGGTAATTTTGTGTCCAACCAGCACAAGCGTGTCACCATGCTGGGGGGTATTCTGGAGGTGGAGCTGCTGTTCGATCAGGACGGCACGCTGCTGGAGACTACCTCCGCCGGAGTGATCCCCACTGTGACCCATTATAAAAAGGGCTATTACACCATCTACCAGCTGAGCGAATATACCGACGAGCTGGCCGCAGCACACGCCATTCGCAATTATGAAACGCCCTTCAATCTGGAATACCTGAACGGCCTGTCACAAAAGATCCTTGGAGACAGCGCTACCAGCTGGGAGGCCGCGGATGACTGAGTTCTGCGGCTTCCTGCCGAAAAACCGCTTTTTTCTGGCACCCATGGCCGGTGTCACCGATGGGGCCTTCCGCACGATTTGCGCCGGGCAGGGGGCGGCCGTCACCTATACCGAGATGGTCAGCGCCAGAGCGCTGGTCTATGAGGATCAGAAGACTGCCTCGCTGCTGGAGCTTCAGCCGGAGCACTGCCCCTGTGGTGCGCAGCTGTTCGGCCATGAGCCGGATATTCTGGCGGAGGCTGCCCGGCGGACGATGGACATCTGCCGTCCGGCATTTCTTGATATCAACATGGGCTGTCCCATGCCGAAGATTTTCAATAACGGCGACGGTTGTGCCCTGATGACCGCGCCGCAGCTGGCGGCGGACATCGTATCGGCGGTGAAAAAGGCGGTGCCGCTGCCGGTGACTGTCAAGTTTCGCAGCGGCATCCGGGAGGGAGCCCGCAACTGCGCCGAGTTCGCAAAACGCATGGAGGCCGCCGGGGCCGATGCCGTGTGCATCCACGGCCGCACCCGGGAGCAGATGTACAGCGGAAAAAGCGACCGGAGCATGATCCGCGCTGTGCAGGAGGCGGTCTCCATCCCGGTGATCGCCAGTGGCGATGCCATGTCCGGGCGGGAATGTCTGGATATTCTGGACGAAACCGGCGCGGATTTTATCATGATCGCCCGGGGCGCGGAGGGCTGGCCGGTCATCTTCCGGGAGTGCCTGGCGCTGGAGCAGGGCCTTCACGCACCGGAGGTATCCGCCGGAGAATTGCTGAACATCATGCGGCAGCACGCGGCGCTCACCTGCCAGCTGAAGCCGGAGAGCCGCGCCATGCCCGAGCTGCGCAAACATATGCTGTGGTATCTGGGACGGATGCGCGGGGCCAGGCCCTATAAGCCCCGGATGGCACAGATCTCCACGCTGGCACAGTTCAACGAGCTTTGTGATGAAATGGAGCAGCAGGCGTTCGTATGTAAGGGGTGAGAGGGTGTCCAACGAAAAAGAGCTGGTCGGGCGGGCCAGGGCCGGCGAGCAGGAGGCGTTTTCCGCCCTTGTTTCGGCCTATGAGGGGAAAATCTACAACCTGGCGCTGCGGTATCTGGGCAACCGGGAGGACGCGATGGACGCCTCGCAGGAGACCTTTCTGCGGATGTTCCGCTTTCTTTCCGGATTTCAGGAGGACAGCAGCTTTTCCACCTGGCTGTACCGCATTTGCGTCAATGTATGCAAGGATCAGCTGGCCCGGCGTACCCGGCGGAACGAGCAGCCGCTGGCGTACGGCGACGACGGTGAGGAAAGCGCCGCGATGGAGATCCCCGATGAGCGCTATGATCCCGTGCGGCTGGCAGAGGGGCGGGAGCAGCAGCGCATCCTGAAAACGGCCATCGATCAGCTGCCGGTCTCTCAGCGGGAGATGATCCTGCTGCGGGATATCAGCGGCCTTTCCTACGAGGAGATCGGACAGGTGCTTTCGCTGGAAAGCGGAACGGTGAAATCCCGCCTGTTCCGCGCCCGGGAGAGTTTGCGGAAAAAATTATTACAAAACGGGAACATTTTCGGCTTGCCTGTGTCTAAAGAGCAGAAGGGAGGGAGTACAGATGAGATCCTGTGAAGAACTGGAATGGACGCTCAATCTTTATCTGGATGATATGCTGCCCTCCGAAGAAGAGCCTGCGCTGAAGGCCCATCTGGCGGAATGCCCGGCCTGCCGGGAACGGCTGGAGCAGCTGCGGGCAATGCAGCAGGCCGTCGCCGGACTGGACGAGCCTGTGCCGGAGGAGCTGCATCAGCGCATTCTGGAGCATGTGGCGCAGCACGCTGGGGAGCAGCCCACCAGGGCATCCGTCATGCCGCAACGTTCCCGCCGGTGGATTCGGGCGATGGCCGCCATGGCCGCCTGTGCGGCGCTGTGCGTCGTTGCCGTGCGGCTCGTGCCATGGTTGACGGCAGGACGAACGTTCGAGGCGGATGCAATGTCCGGCGCGCAGATGCAGGGCGCGGCCGACCAGCTGATCGTAGAGAGCACCACAACGGATGGAGCGGCGGCAGCGCCTGAGGGCAGGAAAGAACCATCGGAAGAAACGGCTCCTGTACCGGATGCTGCGGAAGAAGCGATGAGGGATTTTCAGGACTCCGAAAAGATGGCGGTGGATATGCCGCCGCTGCTGGGCCAGAGCAACACCGGCACGGCGGAAAAAAGCATCGGCAGATGGCTGCTGGCCCAGGGACTGCGGGAGGACGCACCGGAGTGCCTGACACAGACCACCGTTTATGAGGGGGAGCTGGCGGGCGAAGAAGTCTCCTATGTGGAGATCTCCGCATTTGCCCAGGACTACTGGCTGGATCAGCTGGCGGCCTGCGGCTTTACCGTCACCGAGCTGGAGGGCGAAGCGCTCTCCGCCGACGGACAGTATATCCGCCTGTATTTTTCCTGGACGGAGTAAAGGACACATAAAGAACGCACTGTCGCCGGGCCGGGTGATCGTCAAACCGGCTCAGACCGAAAGGACGAAGCGGGCATCCGTCAGGCAGGAGCGACAAACCAGATAACGGGTATTCGGTGAAAGCGGAGTACCCGTTATTTTTTTCGTCCGCCACCAGCGATTGATACAGCGTATCCACCGGAACACCGTTCTTGTCCAGCCTGATCTTCCCCCGGTTGGCCTTCTTAAACTCCGAAACGCTTTCATACCCCAGATCATGCACATAGCTTGCATCAATGGCGATTGCCGTATTCTTGATATCATTTCGCAGCGTTTCATATTCCCGATACAGCTCGTCATTGGTCACGCTGGAGTTTTCCAGAATGGTTTCCGCCACGGCATAGGCCCGTTCATACGCGTTTTCCCACACCGCACTGTCGCCGTTCTCGCCGTTGGCAAGATAGGTATAAAGCCCATCCAGCGCCGTCCGTGCGTCATCAATGTCCACGCTGCTGCTGTAGTCCTTCAAAAGCTGCTTTGTAAAGCTGTTCAGCTTTCGCTTGTCCACCTTTGCAAGCTCGGTGCGCTTGAACTGCGCTTTCAGGCCCTCGTTGACCTCACGCAGCTGCTCGTTTTCCTTCAAAAGCGCCATTGCCGCCTTTTCGGTGGCATTGGGCGCTTCCCCATACTCCCGGATGTACTCCTCCAGCGCCGCCTTGCGGCT
This sequence comes from uncultured Oscillospiraceae bacterium, assembly GCA_964508665.1. Taxonomy (GTDB): domain Bacteria; phylum Bacillota; class Clostridia; order Oscillospirales; family Butyricicoccaceae; genus UBA4644. Next base: position 4,391 of record CAZDUQ010000071.1, read on the forward strand.
TTTGGAGAACTTTCCGTGGAACTGCGAAACAACGCTCTGTTCGGGAATGCCGCCCGTTTCAAAGTAGGTGTCGATATCGTTCAAAATCCTGTCGGCGCTTGTCCCCCGGTTGTATTCCAGACTCCCGGCGCTTCTGCCGTTTTCATCGCTGAAATCGACAGCAACATCCCCGTTTTTTGACTGGAAGAACTTCCGCAGCATAGACCGCTGTGCCGAATTGGGAGCTTTGCTGATATCGATTCCATAGGATTGCAAGCGGATATTGCCCAGATTCATAAACTCGATCATGCCGTCAGAATACCCGTGATCCTCCGGAAGAAAATCAAGCACATCCGTAATTTCCCGGTGATCTCTTACCCGATACCCCTGCCTGTCGCTGAAATCCAGCAGTGTCCCGTTTACGGTCAAATAACCCGCAAGATCAAAATTATTCGTGGTTCCGAACTTCCGTGCCGCCTTTGTGGCATACTGCTTGGCCATGCTTTCACTGTACCCGGCCCGCACTGCCGCTTTGGCTTCCTTCACCGCCTGTTCCTTCGCACTGTCCAGCTGGCCCCGCAGTGTTTTCATGTCCCCGCGCAGCTCCTCCATACGGTGGATGACATCGCTGTAGCCGCTTTCCTCCTGCCATGCGGAATAAGCATCAAGGGCCTGTTTCAGTGCTTCCGGTTTGTCCAGCAGGGATTTCTTGCTTGCCCTTCCTTCACTGATGGCATCCATCAGGGCCGTGTATTCCGGGGCCGTCTGGAACTCCGCATCCTGTTTCTCCAGACTGCGATACTCCTCGTTCAGTTCGTTCAGGCTCTGTTCCATTTCATTGATGCTTGCATTTTCTTGTGCTTTCAGTTTAAATTTTCCTTTGCTCTCAGCCCGCAAACTCAGGTTTCGCTCTGCTTTGAACCGCTCGTGCAGTGCCGTCAATTCCTTGGCGTATGTGTCAAAATCATAGAAAACATTTGCGCATACGCCACCGGGCGCAAACATTTCAATTCCTTTTCCGGATGCGATGTGGCCGTAAACCATTGCATTAAGTTCGTCAAAAAACATTGTAGCGACACCGTTAATCTGAAAGCCATTTTCGGCATCAGACATTGCTTCGCTAAGCTGCTCCATGGTAATATCTCTGTGTTTTGCTGTCCGTTCTAAAATGATTTGCGCCGCAGGGTTGCTCATGTTGATTGCATCCGGTGTGCGCTTTACAAAATCAAGATATGGCTGAAAACCAGTCTGTTTCATAATATGCGTAATTTCATGCGGTGCCAGCATCCCACGGTTTCTTTCCGGGGCATTTTCCACCACATATATCTGTCCCCCAATGGAAAAAGCTGGCGCTTTCTCGTGATTTGCTTTCCACGCAGATTCAGAAACAACAAAGCTTGGTATGTTGTACCCTATTGCTGTTTGCTGCGCATCATAGGAAACACTTCCCTTTGCTGGGTTTACAGTTTTTCCCTCAACCCAGGCATCATGAGGCTTTTCTCCAAAAGATGGTTCTACTCTCTGCTGTCCCCCAACAGAAGAAGCCAGCTCGCTGCGAAGTCCCGAATCTGTTTGATTTCCTTCTCTGTAAGCGATCTTTTGTTGCTTTGTTCTGTCGCCGCTATCAGTTTCTCTGCGAACTCCACGATTTCCCCCTGCTTGCTCTTCTCGTACTCCGTCATTCTGCACCTGTCCTTTCCCTCTCAGATTGTTTTGATTGTACGCTCCTGCGCTCTGCTTTTCAACCACCCGCAGTGCATTCCGCATGGTTTTTTCCATGCCTGCCAGCTCGTTTGCCAGACTGCTGAACGCCGCTTTCTCGCTGTCGGTCAGCTGGAGGTCTTCCATCGAGCTGTCGTTTCTGATCTTGCGCACCATGTCCCGGATGCTGTCTGCCATCCGCTGCAAGGCATTGGTGTGCTCCCGGGCAAACTGCTCCAGAAGGCCGCTGTCGTTCAAAATGGTGCCGAACGCATCTGCCACCGTTTCCTCACTCAGCGCGTCAAGGTCTGTCGTGCCGTAGACCTTCTCCTGCACCTTCATCGCGGCGTTCAGCTGCCCCGCATCCATGCGCGACTGGATAAAGCTCGCCATCTGCTGATAGCCCGAAAGATTGACTTCCCGCAGACGGTGTACCGCCTCATGCAGTACCACGCTCTTGACCGGGCTGTCACTGTCCAGCGCCACCGAAATAACGCCGTCCTTGTAGTTAACGGACGCACGGTGGGGAAGATTGGCAAGCGATCCGTATTTCACATGAAATGGAAAATCCCGTCCGACTTCCTGTTGGAAATCAGACGGGATCTGTCTGTATGCACATCGGAAACCGCCAGCATCACTCGTCAGGATGTTCCCGCTCTCGCTGCTTTTGCAGCAGGTGGCGCGTCAGGGCCAGCAGGAAGGCCCGGTTGGAGGGGCGATCCCAGAAAAGGGTCTCCT
>CAZDUQ010000072.1:0-6792 GCA_964508665.1 uncultured Oscillospiraceae bacterium
CTGGATCTGGTGGGCGTGCTGCACAAGGCCCGGAGAAAGCCCTGCGAGCTTTCGGGCGGCGAGCAGCAGCGGGTGGCCATCGCACGGGCGCTGGTGAACAACCCCGATGCCATCATCGCCGACGAGCCCACCGGCAATCTGGATCCTGCCCGGTCGCTGGAGCTGATGCTGCTGCTGGAAAAGATCAACAGCATGGGCACCACGGTGGTGGTGGTGACCCACGCCCGGGAGATTGTGGATCAGTTCGCCAAGCGGGTGGTGGCCATCGACGGCGGTATGGTGGTGTCCGACAAGACCGGCGGCTATTATCAGAGGCCAGATGTCACCCGTCTTACCCAGGAGGCCGCCCAGCAGGCGGCAGCTTCCGCCCGGCGGCGGCAGGTGCTGGCCCAGGAGCTGGGCGTGGCGGTGGAGCCGGAGGAGCGGGAGCCGGAGGAGGCGCCCCGGCAGGAGCCCCCGGCAGAGGCGCGGCAGGAGGAGCAGCCTGCCGGGAAAGCGCCCGAGGCGGCGCTCGACCTGGATGAGCTGCTGGGACTGTCGGCCAACGGCCATCGGGAAGGAGATGGGCGGAAATGAGCAGAAAAAGCCGCAATCAGAGCAGCCGTAAGGCGGGCTTTGCCTATTTTGTCCGGGAGGGACTCTCCTCGGTATTCGTCCACGGCTTCACCAGTCTGGCGGCCATGCTGGTCATCGCCGCCTGCCTGATGATCACCGGCATCTTTACGCTGGTGTCCTACAATCTGGATCTGCAGATCAGGGAGCTGGAGAGCAAGAGCGAGATCGTCATCTATATTGATGAAGCCGTCAGCCGGGAGGACGCCCAGGCGCTGGAGAGCCGGATCTGCGCCATTGACAATGTGAAAAGCGCCCGGTTCGTCACCCGGGAGGAGCTGTTTGAGAATTATCTGGACTCCCTGGGCGATGACGCCTATGTGATGGAGGAGCTGCGGGAGGACAACCCCCTGCGGGACAGCTATGAGATCACCATGGAGGATGTGAGCCTGCATCAGCAGACGGTGGAGGCGCTGGAAGGACTGGAGGGCGTGGCGTCCAGCTCGTCCATGCAGGAGGCCTCTGAGCGGCTGTTCCAGCTGCGGCAGGTTGTGCGGATGATCTGCGTCACGCTGGTGGCCCTGCTGGGCGGGGTCAGCGTGTTCATCATCGCCAATACCGTCAAGCTGGCCATGTTTGCCCGCAAGGAGGAGATCGCCGTGATGAAGATGGTGGGGGCCACCAATCATTTTATCCGGGCGCCCTTTGTGGTGGAGGGAATGTTTTTGGGGATGTGCGCCGCACTGCTGGCCTTTTTCGTCCAGTGGGGCGCGTATGCTTATGTGGCCGCCCAGCTGGCCGAGGGAACGGCCATCCTCACCATGGTGGCGTTTTCCACCGTGTGGGGCCCTGCGTTGGGGCTGATGCTGGGGGCCGGGCTGCTGCTGGGCACCGGCGGCAGCGTGATTACCATTCGTCGTTTTTTGAAGGTGTAACACTATGAAGGAACAGAAAAAGCAGACCGGAAAGCAGAAAAACAGGGATCGGAACCGGCGGATCGTCTCTGTCGTGGCGGCGCTGCTGGCACTGATGATGATCGGCAGCGTGCTGCTGTCGGCACTGCCGGCTTTTGCCGTCACCAAAAGTGAGGTGGACGCACTGAAAAGCAAGGTGGCTGCCGCCACCGCAAAAAAGAAGGAGCTGAAGCAGCAGGTCAGCAGCCTGAGCTCTGACCTTTCGGCGCTGGCAAAGCAGATCACCCTGCTGGACAGTCAGATCGAGGCCCAGGAGGAGGAGATCGAGGCCCAGGAGGAGCTGCTGGAGCAGTTGGACACCCTGATCGCCGAAAAGGCCGTGCAGTTGGAAATCAGTGAGAACGAGCAGGCGGAACAGTACGAGCGGATGAAGGAGCGGATCCGGTACATGGTGGAGCACGACAACACCAGCTATCTGTCCCTCCTGCTGTCGGCCGAGAGCTTTGCCGATTTTCTCAACCGGTGGGAGGTCATCAAGCAGATCAACCTGCGGGACGACCAGTTGTTTGACGAACTGAAGGACATCCGGGACAAGGTGGCGGTGGAAAAGGCCGAGCTGGAGCAGACCCGGGCCGAGGCGCAGGAGGTCAAGGCGCAGATGGACACCAACATGGCCGAGCTGGAGAGTCAGCGTCAGGCCAAGGTGGACAAGCAGAAGGAAGTGGAGAACCAGAAAAACGAGGCCAACGCCGCCTATGCCGAGATGATCGAGCAGGAAGAGACCCTGATGGAGCAGTATAAAAAGGCGGCGGCGGAGCTCTCCGCCCAGAGCACCTATGTGGGCGGTACCTTTATGTGGCCGCTTCCCGCCGCAAATAATGTGGTCACCTGCCCCTACGGCTATCGGACGCATCCGGTCACAGGCAAATATAAGCTGCACACCGGCGTGGATCTGCGGGCGACCACGGGCACCAAGGTCTATGCCGCCAACGGCGGCACGGTGACCACCTCCGGCTACAGCTCCGCCTGGGGCAATTACATCATCATCAACCATGGCGGCGGCTACACCACGCTGTATGCCCATCTCAGCCGCCGCAATGTGTCCAAGGGCGCCACGGTGAAGCAGGGAGATGTGATCGGCCTTTCGGGCAACACCGGCTACAGCACCGGGCCGCACCTGCATTTTGAGATCAACAAAAACGGAAGCTCCTATGATCCCCTTACCGAGTTCAAGGGCTTCAATTACGTCTTCAAATAAGTGAGGAGCTTTCTATGAAAAAACATACCATCACCATCCCCACGGCGCTGATGCTCATGCTGCTGGCCGCGGTGTGTACCTTTAACCTGACCTTTTTTGTGGCCACCGACTACTACAACGGGCAGCTGGAGGAACTGGACGTTCTGGAGACCCGTTATGGCAAGCTGAAGACGGTGGCTGGCATCGTGGAAAAGTATTTTGTGGCCGATTATGATGAGAGCGAGGCCATCGAGAGCGCGCTGGCCGGTTATGTGGACGGTCTGGGTGACCGGTGGTCGGCCTATTACACCGCCGAGGAGACGGCTTCCATCCAGGAGGATGAGGCCAACGCCTATGTGGGCATCGGTGTCACCTATTCGGTGGCAGAGGAAAACCTGTATCAGATCACCGGCGTCACCGCCGGCGGTCCGGCCGATGAGGCGGGACTGCTGCCGGGGGATGTGCTGGTTTCGGCCGACGGCGTGGACGTGCTGACGCTGGAGAGCAGCGACGAGCTGGCGGCCATCGTCAAGGGGCAGTCCGGCACCGCTGTGACCATCGTGGTGCGCCGGGACGGGGAGGAGCTGACCTTTGTCATCACCCGAGGGCTGGTGCACACCTACAGCGTCACCGGCACGCTGCTGGAGGGCAGTGTGGGTTACATCACCATCGCCGACTTTGACAGCGGCGTGGCCGACGAGGTAGCCGGGCATCTGGCCGACCTGCTGGAGCAGGGGGCAAAGGGCTTTGTCTTTGATGTGCGCAACAACCCCGGCGGCTATCTCAACGAGATGCACGAGATCCTGGACACCCTGCTGCCGGAGGGCATCGTCATCACCACGGTGGACCGGGCGGGCAACGAGACGCCCTATACCTCCGATGCCGACTTTCTGGATATGCCGCTGGTGGTGCTGACCAACGAATACTCCATTTCGGCGGCAGAGTTCTTTGCGGCGGCTTTGCAGGAATACGGCGTGGCCGAGATCGTGGGACAGAAGACCTCCGGCAAGGGGTACTCCCAGCAGACCTTCAACCTGTCGGACGGTTCCAGCGTCCATATCTCCACCACCCGCTATTATACGCCCAAGGGCAACAGTCTGGCCGAGACCGGCGTCACCCCCGATCGGGTGGTGGAAATGTCTCTGGAGGATATTTATGCTCTGTCCAGCGGCAAGCTGGAGCAGGCTGACGACGGACAGCTCCAGACTGCGCTGGAGGCGGTGTCCGCCATGATCGCCGCCCTGCCTGACGCAGGCAGCGGAGACTGAGCCGTATAAAAACGCCATCACCGCCATACACTGAGAAAAAGTCTCGGAAATGGCGGTGATGCTATGTTTGGATGCCTGACGGTGCAGCGGAAGGAGGGACTTTCGGCTGCCCGGCGGGCCGCGCTGCGGCTGCGTCCCGGACAGGGCCTGCGCCGGGGCGGCGGGCTGTACCGGACGGCTTTGTTCCGCTGGGCGGAGGTCACCCTCCCGGCAGAGTGGCGGGCGGAAAAGACGGAAAAACGGGTGCTGGCGGCGCTGGAGGCCCTGCGGGCCGAGGGTGTGGGCCGGGTGGCCGTGCCCACCTGCTGGCGGGGCGCGGCTCTTGTCGCCGGACTGCTGCCGCTGGAGGAACGTCCCGCGCTGGAGGCCTGTGCCGCGCAGGCGGTGGACGAGGCGCTGCGGGCGCTGGAGCTGACACCGGCCGGGACCGGGCTGGCGGTGTGCGGTCGGCGGATCACCGGGCCGGTGCAGGATCAGGTGCTGGCACTGGGACGCAGGATGCGCACCGTCCGGGTGTGGGGCAGCGACAACCGGGAGCTGCGGGCGCGGCTGTGGCGGGACTGCGGCATCGTGGATCGGGGGCCTATGCCCCGGGAAACGCCGGTGGTGGCGTTGCTGCTGCGGGAAGGTACGCTGCCGCCGGAGGCGGCGCTGGTCATCGATCTTTCGGGCGAAACGGAAGAGCCCGCCGCGCCGGGAAGGTGGCGTCCCAGCCTGTCCCCTCCGCCGGGGGCGCTGAAGCTGCTGCCGCCGGGCCTGCCGCCCCAGGCATTTGCCGCCGCTCTTTTTGACGCGGGGGCCATTCCGGCGCGGGAAATTCGCGTTTCCCGGCTTGACATTGGCAAACATGCACAATATAATAAGGAAACAGGAAACAACTGTTAAAATCTGAAATCTCTGAACTACATTAGGGGGATCTTTTCATGCAGAAACAATATAAACTGACGAAAGAGCGGCTGGAGGAGCTGAAGGCCGAGCTGGAGCACCTGAAGACCGTGAGAGAGCACGAGGTGGCCGAGCTGATCAAGGAGGCCCGGGGCTTTGGCGATCTTTCGGAAAACAGCGAATATGACGAGGCCAAAAACGAACAGGGCAAGCTGTATTCCCGCATTGCCGAGCTGGAGGCCATCATCCCCAACGCCGTCATCATCGACGAGCTGGAGAATGGGGACAAGGGCGTGAGCATCGGCACCACCGTGGTGGTGGAGCGGCTGGACAACGGCGCCCGCACCGAGTTCACCCTGGTGGGCTCGCAGGAGGCCAACCACAAGGCCAAGCCCATGCGGCTGTCCGACGAGTCGCCCTTCGGCAAGGCCGTGATGGGGCATCATGTGGATGAGGTGGTCACCATCGAGGCGCCTGCCATGAGCTTTAAGGTGAAGATCGTGGAGATCACGCGCTGAGTTTGAAAGGATAACGATATGGAAGAAAAGAGAGAACAGGGGACGGAGGCCGCTCAGGAGCTGAGCGAGATCCTGCAGATCCGTCGGGACAAGCTGGCTGCTCTGCGACAGGCCGGCATGGATCCCTTCCGGGAGGTGCGGTTTGAGCGCACTTCCAACAGCCGCGACATTCTGGAGCACTTTGAAGAGCTGGAAAATCAGGATGTGGCCATCACCGGGCGCATCATGTCCAAGCGGGACATGGGCAAGGCGTCCTTCTGCCACATTCAGGATCAGCAGGGCCAGATACAGATCTACACCAAGATCGATGAGCTGGGGCCGGAGGGCTATGAGTGGTTCAAAAAGCTGGACATCGGCGATATCATCGGCATCAAGGGCTTTGTGTTCCGCACCAGACGGGGCGAGATCTCCGTCCATGTGAAGGAATATACTCTTTTGAGCAAGAGTCTGCTGCCTCTGCCGGAGAAGTTCCACGGGCTGAAGGACGTGGACACCCGCTACCGCCAGCGGTATGTGGATCTGATCGTCAATCCCGAGGTGCGGGAGACCTTTATCAAGCGTTCCAAGGCCATCACGGCCATCCGGGCCTATTTCGACGACCTGGGCTATCTGGAGGTGGACACCCCCGTCCTGAACACCGTGCAGGGCGGCGCCACCGCCCGGCCCTTTGTCACACACCACAACGCGCTGGATCTGGATATGTACCTGCGCATCGCCACCGAGCTGTATCTCAAGCGGTGCATCATTGGCGGCTTCGACCGGGTGTATGAGATCGGGCGGCTGTTCCGCAACGAGGGCATGGATACCACCCACAACCCGGAGTTCACCACCATTGAGTTCTATGAGGCGTACACCGATGTGAACGGCATGATGGAGCGCACCGAGGGCATGATGAAGACCGTCTGCCAGAAGGTCAATGGCTCGCTGGAACTGCCCTATGATGACAAGATCATCGACTTTTCCAAGCCCTTCCGCCGGGCCACCATGGTGGAACTGGTGCGGGAGCACGCGGGGGTGGACTTTGATCAGATCACCGATCTGGAGGGCGCACTGGCCGTGGCCAAGGAGCACAACATCAAGGTGGAGAAGAAGCACAAGTGGGGCGACATCGTCTCGCTGTTCTTTGAGGAATACTGCGAGGACAAGCTGATCCAGCCCACCTTTGTGCTGGAGCATCCGGTGGATATTTCGCCGCTGGCCAAGCGGGACCCCCAGCGGCCCCAGATGACCCAGCGGTTCGAGCTGTTCATCAACGGCAAGGAATACGCCAACGCCTTCTCCGAGCTGAACGACCCCATCGACCAGCGGGAGCGGTTTGAAAACCAGATGAAGCTGCGGGCGCTGGGCGACCTGGAAGCCAGCGAGATGGACGAGGACTTCCTCACCGCCATGGAATACGGTATGCCTCCCACGGGCGG
>CAZDUQ010000073.1:0-6724 GCA_964508665.1 uncultured Oscillospiraceae bacterium
GTCTATGCCTCTATCGTAGACTCTCAGCGACTGTACGGAGACTATTGTTTCATGTCACAGCCTTTTACTCAAGCCGCTGTTAGGTTTTACGCTTACTTTTTTACACACCCGGAGATGAATTTGGTTGTAAACGCAGTCTACTCTGTGAAGTAAACTTGCAGAATAGTTTAATATAGGCTTGCGGAAATGTCACAAAACTTACTCGAACGCAGAGTTGTCTCCTGAAAAATCAAAAGGATGACCAATTCGAGACAATGCGATTCCATATTCCTTGACAATGTCAATCGTAATTAATTCGTTTAGACGTGCGATCCTGCGCACAGGGAAAGAAATTGCGATTTCAATTGTATCGAATTTCTTCATATTTGAATCTAAACCTTCAAGGTATTCGTATGCGGCTTTTGCATCCTCGACAGTAACATCTGTTCCGCCAGACAAAAATGATTCTAATCTCGCTCTCTGACTTTGTACCGCCTTGACGGTTTCAAGTACTTCACTAAACCTAATTCTATAGTTATTGGTATACATTTCCAAATCTTTATCAAAAGACGCTATATCATTCAGAACAACGGAAGCTTGACCAGTAGCATTGAACACACATAGGTCAAGAATATCAAAAGGAATGGTCTTCAACGCATGGTACATGACAACTGGTTTTTGCATATCCAAGAAGCACGATAATGGGTACGAGAATTTTGTCTGCTTATTATCTTGAATCTCGAGAAGTGACGCAAATTCTAATTTTCTATGGCCATTGGAGCGAAGACATGTATCGCAAGCTTGGGAAACAAGAAGGAAGTAAGAAGGCCCTATTTTAAAGATGTCGCCTGTCGCTATTTCGCAATGCTGTGCATTTACGTGTTTATTATAAAGTTCTATATCTCTATATTCTTTTAGGGTTGATGTCAACGCCTGTTCATTACCAACAGTCTCGGCTATGGCAGAGCAGAGTTTTTCATAATAATGTACTTTTTCAGCAATTAAGCTATGCTGTCCGGCAATCGCCCTATTATATTCGTCTTGGTGAAAAATCTGAACAAGTCGTGCCGCAACTTCAATATAAGGCTCCCCTCTTACAGAGGCTTTGTTTGTGAACAAATAGTTTAGAGTCTTTTGCCGAATCCTCTGAACTCTTGTGGATGCAGCAGAAACTCCATCGCTCAAGCAACTATTAAACAACTGAAAAAGTTCAAAACATGCTTTTCGCTTGAAACCTTGTGAAAGGCTTTTGGCAATTTTTGTGTTGTCTTTAGTCTGCAGGCGCCGCTTGCTGATGTAATAAATAAATGAATGTGTATCAGGCAAACAATGTGCAGCCAAGACCTTATCAAACTCTTCTTCGATATCATCTTCTGTAAGTCCAGCATTGGGCTCAATAGCAGACAAAATATAGATATAATTTTGTGAAGCATTTTTCCGACTTAAGATATTCTCTGCAAATCTCAATCCAGCTTCCTCAGATTCCCCAACTCTACTAAAATTTCGATCGAGAAGCCATAGAATAGCACCATCTGTCATGCCAGCTTCTTTAATATCGAACAGGTTTGCCTCCGTTGTTGACGGAAAAGTTCGATATTCTATAATTTGTCCTTCAGCTTTCAAACCTTCAAGAAACGCCAGGATGCTATCACGTTCCTCTGCATATGTAGCCCCGTTTTCTACGCAGATATCGAAACACTTTAGTAAATCAACATCTTCCAAGTTGTCCAAAAGTGTTTGGATAAGGGCGGTAGAATCTGCTCCCATATCCAGCATTTCATCAATTGCATCAACAGTTTCGGCTTGATTACAAGAAGAAAGAATGGCTCTAAATGGCTCCAACGAGGTACACATTTCGCTGTAAACAATTGCTTCCATTTCTTCTCTCTTTCGGGCAAAGAAGCAATCGTCTACACTAATAATGTATTTGATGTTGTGCATCGAAAAAAGTGTGTTAATCATATATTTATACCCACCTTAGTCACTGCGTCACTTGAGAAACATCGATTTCAAATTTAAACAAATTGTCAAATTGATTGCGTTCATTAAGAAGTCGAATCCTCGAAGAACTATACTTCAAATTTCCCGCAGCAATGTAAAGGCCTAATCCGCGCCCATCTTTCTTTTTGGTTTCAAAAGGATCAAACAAACGAGTTTCGAGATCTGAGCTGATTCCAATACCATTGTCCCAAACAACGATGATACCGCGTTCTGTTGTTGAAATATGATATTGCTTGTTTTCTATTAACCCTTGTTGCACAGAATAATCCAGCCAATACTCTGAGTTACTGAATAAGTTGTCAAAAACCTGATTTAGCATACCTCTATTGAGCCGCAAATCAAAATCCACGCTGACTTCTATGCTAAATTCGATGTTCTTGGTATTGCAGCGCTCAATATAGAATGATTTGTGTGTCTCAATGAATTCCCTAAAGCTAAAAATCTGTTTTTCTGCGCGAACAAATTTTAATCCAGGATTAAAGTAAGACATCTGCTTCCTGAGTGCATCCAACGAATATGTTACATAATTAATATGGCGAACTAAGCTATCCGCTGTCTGGGCATCTCTATTAGCGACAATTTGTTGATTTTTCTGCCGGATACTCCTGATGGAAGAATCAAACTCATGGGTAAACATCTCAACAGACAGACCTAACCCCGCGAGTTCGAAAAGATCTTGGATGCGTTCGCTCATTTTCTCGAAGTCCAGATTGATTGCATCCAGTTTTTTGCTGATAGCATCTCGTTCACTGAGAAGAAGTCGATAGTCATCGGAAGCGGCTTGAATATACCCATAGATTTCATCCACTTTGCTTACGGTTTCTGGAGAAATAAATGGTGCATCTGCGATTAATCTTTGGGCTGTTTTGTATTCTTTGAGCACAACATCAATGTGTGCAGACTTTCCAGCAACTGAAGCATCTACTGTGCGGATGTCTTTTCTAATTTGCTCAATTGTTGGCCTGTAATTTAATACATCAGGGCTTGGATTGCCCGAAACGGCAATTGAATCAACTACATACCGCTTCATGTAATCGTTAAGTTTTTTTCTGTTTCGATTGATTCTCTTTACTGAACCATCCAATATGGACTTGAATGCTCGGAAATACTCATCTTCAACAAAGCCTTCTCTATTGGTTGTTTCTTTTAGCACAGAATTGGAAACGCCTGTAAGGTATACACAACCAATAACACTATCGTTTCTTAAATCAAAGAAATAACCTGTAGTCTTAGAGGAAGATGACAGTCCCAACCAGTCACCGCCATCACCATCACCAAAGCCTTGAATAACGAACCCATCTCTAACTACTTTGATTCCGTGGTAACGTGAAACAAAATCGCGATATTCGTCTCGTTCAATGAGTCTGCCATAACTGATATTGTCATACAGATAGTCCAAAAGTTTCTGATCTAAAGAATACTCATATATTTCACATTCAAAAGTTCCTGGATCAATAGGAACAGATTTTTTTATTCCGCTTGAATCAGACTCGTCAGAAGATATAGGAGTTACGATGTCGGGAAAAGTGCAAGTATCCTCAGAAATTAAAGATACCCCTTCGTGGAAATGTGTGCTTACATTGGGAAATTCCTTCTTGTAAGCCTGTAGGAAGTCTCTGACGGCGGTTTCGCTAAGTGTGAACTCGCCAGACATGACTCTGGAAAGAACGTCACGGTTATAGAAAAACGAGTTTTTAAACTCAGAAACAATAGTAGCCGTTCCTGTACTATACCTAATTGTGTGTTTGGCTCGTGCAGATGAAAGTAATTCGTCAAAAACCTTATTTTCGGTATCGATAGGTTGTCCATTAATCTGAGCTACGACATGAAAACTGCTTTTCTTGCTCCGAAACGGGGAAACAATTTTATTTATACTATTTGTAAGCAAACTGATTTGTTCTGTTTGCCCCCACATTTCGGGGTTGATAAGATCTTTGATGATAATTTTAGTATACGATTTTTGAGAGGCGACATTTTGTTTTTCGATAGTAACCGGAATCTGGTCAATCGTTGTATTTTTTAAAAAGTCTCCCCATGGAATTATCACACGATATTCAACAGTTGAATCAGCTGCCTTGGTCGTCATTTGCATATGCCGACCAAGCTTTTGAACTGAAAGACGCCCCAAGCCCTTATCTCCCAAAGGATAACGATGGTATTGGGGGGTGGTTTTCTGCTCTTTCTTCATTTTCTTCTTGGGAGAATTTGAAAGAGTAAGCCATCCATTTACAATTGTGGTTAAATCCATACCACAACCATTGTCCGATAGTTCAATGCATCCTTTGCATTCTTTGCCATCAATTTCTTCAACGTAATCCGAACTAATAGAAAGAGTGCAAACAGTTGCATCTGCATCATAGGTATTTTTAATAAGCTCAGACAATGCAGTTATTTCATCAGCAATAAGAGATTCACCGAGCTTGTAAATTAGAGAAGCATGTACACGGAACGATGCGGTTTTACTGTCAAAGTCTTTTACCGATGATTCCAGATAATCAGAATCGCGATCAAATAGGGTGAGCTGGCTATTCATTTTTGGAATCACTCCTTACAAAAATCAGGATATGCTCTCTCGTCATTGTGCTCTGCAGTCCTTTTTCTTCTCCTTGGTATCCGTTCAACTTTGGCATGCGCTTGTTTAATATCTGCCGGGTGAAGCTGGTTAATAGTTGCATATGATACGGTTCGCATAGCTCAATCATTATTTTGTTCATGAATATTTCTTGTTTAGCAACTTTACGATTTCCAAGCGTCCAAACGGAAATTGCATTTGGTTTCATTTTCCTGGACAGCGCAGCAAGAAACCTATCATAATCGCTATAAAATGCAATTATTTTGTTGCTCTGTTGCGATGCAAGATTATTTATTTGATCTAATTGAGTTTTTAGTGTTTCCGACTTTTTGACAACTTTTTTTCTTGCGGGTGTCAACGCTTTATTTGAGCTTTTTCCACCGAGAGATTGATTGTCGATTTCATATAATGTAGCAAGTAGCGCCTCATCTACCGCTTCGTCTATGTCTTGGTAATTAATCCATCGAAGAGGCATGATTGAATATTGACCATACGAAACCGTTGTATGGTTATCTCCGTATGGAGGTGAGGTAAATATTAAACTATATTTTTGTTTCGAATGGTTAAGATAGGCAACAGAATCGCCCAAGACGATTGTTACCTGTCCTTTATATGCTGAGTCATCCTTTTTTAAGTGTCCGCGTTTTTGAAGCTCAGAATAAAACTCATTATATTTACCGATGTTGTATTGGAGGGTAGACTTGAATAGCTCAATAGCATCGACGGCATACGAATCGATGTCTTTCTTTTCTTTGATATGTAACTTATATGTACAATCACGAGAATTTGATACAATTCTTACAACTTCGCAAAAGGAGGCCCAAAAGAATCGCCGATATTCTATATTTTTTTCCGCAATAATACCAGCACGAATTCTGCTTAGGTCAGAGATTGCCTGACTTGTAAACCATTTATTTATACCATCAAATTGGTGTAGCGGCGTTTTATCATGAACGGTAATCCAGCTGAAAAGTTGGGAAGTCTTTTCTTGTAGTGTTGTGGGGTTAAGAATTGTAGTTTTTGCTTTGCACAATAGAATAGCCAGAGGATTCAAGTCAATACCGACAATGTTTAATCCTCTAAGCATCCCTTCTACTAAAATAGTTCCAGAACCAGCAAAAGGATCCAAAAGACGAATAGAAGTGTCTTGCAGGTGCTCTAAACACACATCCAACATTTCTCGTTGCATTTTAGGGACCATCATAGCTGGATAGGTACAAAAACCATGAACATAATCGCGTTCACTATTATTGTTGCCTCTGTAATCCCAATGGTTTTCAGATTCCAAAGTTAGGCTATTAAATTTCTCTTTTAATGCTAATATACTCATATTCTTGCCTCACTTTGTATCAGTGCTGGTTTCATTGGTGGTTTCGACAAAAAGAAGGTACACATCTATTCCGAGTGCATCTGCTATTTTTTCGATATTGTCAAGTGCAATACTACGTTTTCCACGTTCAAGTGCACTAATGTATGTCCTATGAAGGCCGGCCTTGTTTGCGAACGCTTCTTGTGACAGACCCGACGCATTCCTATATTTGCGCAAGTTATTTGAAAAAACTTGGAGTAGACGCATAGATACAACACCTCATAATAATTTTATCGCATCTCAGACAATAAGTCAACATACAATGAGTATCAACGATTCATTTTGTTTCAAAATCGCTTTTGTTAGCATCCTCACCTTCTGCGCCGCAATAGACAAAGAAAAGGAAAAATCCCTCTGAAATCGTTGATTTCAGAGGGGTTTTGGTCCGAGTAGAGCGATTCGAACGCTCGGCCTCTTGAACCCAAATCAAGCGCGCTACCAACTGCGCTATACCCGGATATTCGATTTTTGCCATTATACCATGGTGGAGGGGAAAATCAAAGTTCTTTCTGTCTGTGGTCAATCCTGTGGTCAAAACCACTTTTGTGCCGACTTCGCAAACCGAAACAAATCCCGCAAACGCAGGTGTCACAAGGGATCACGGCGTTTCACTTCGTCCCTGCCCGGATACAGCCACGGCACACCCAAAGCAGGGGCGCTACCAACTGCGCTACACCCATTTATTCAATTTTTCACCATTATATCACGGCGGCGGAAAAAAGCAAAGCTTTTCTTCATCGGGGCAACTATGTTCTAAATTGCAACATAAAGATTCCACAAAGTTAGGCAACAGATAATTGCTG
>CAZDUQ010000074.1:0-6565 GCA_964508665.1 uncultured Oscillospiraceae bacterium
GCACATTGGTCAGCGGGGTACGCAGCTCGTGGGAGACATTGGCCACAAACTCCCGGCGGCTGTCATCCAGCTTGCGTTGCTCGGTGACATCATGCAGCACAGCCATCAAGCCGGTGTTGTCGGTGCCCAGACGGATGGGCGCGAAATAGATCTTCAAAAACCGGGGGCCGGCGGCAAAATCGATCTCGATGGAGCGGCCGTCCTTAGCCACATCCTCCTGCCGCACCTGCACATCGGAGAAAACATCGGTATACCGCAGCCGGGCGTCCAGCGGACGGCCCAGCATTCCCTCGGCCGCCGGGTTATATTGCAGCAGCCGCCCCTGCTCGTCAAAGGCCACCATGCCGTCCGCCATATGAAGGAACAGGGTCTCCAGCTTGTTGCGTTCCTCCTCCACCTGACGCAGCGTGGAGGAAAGCTGGGCGCTCATTTCGTCAAAGGTATCGCTGAGGATGCCGATCTCGTCCCCCGAGCGGATGTTGGCGGAGGAGTCAAAGTCCCCCGCCGCGATGCGGGCGGCCTGATCGGTGAGGCGCTCTACCGGGTCAGTGATGGTCTTGGACAGCAGAAAGGACAGGCAGATGGCCACCACAAGGCCGAACAGCATGGCCTGAATCAGGATGGTGAACAGGTTCCAGTTGAGCTCCTGAAGCTCGGATTTGTCATCCAGCACGCCCACCACGAAAGCTACGCCGTCGCCGCCGTCCCGGATGGGGACGGCCACATCGAAGTAATCCCCCAGAGAGCTGACCTGCTGGCCCACCTGTCCGTTCATTGCAGTGAGGATGTTGGGTGTCTTCACCAGACGGGTGCCGTAATCGTCATCCGAGCCGCAGAGATAGTCACCGGTGCGGCCGTCCAGCACATAAAAGCAGCGATATTCGTCGATGCCCAAGGGCGCCGAATAGGCTTCGATCATCCCGCGGAGTGTCTCGCCATCCTCGGCATTCTGCTCCAGGGTCAGGATGAATTCCGAGGTGAAGACCGAGGCCATCTGGTTTTGGAACTCCCGGATATGGTAGGAGGTCATGGAGTTAATCAGGAAGGTGGACACCACGGCCATGACCGACACAATGAGCAATACCAGAACCAGTACAAGCTTGCGATGAAGACTGCGGAACATGGGGCAGTCGCCCTCCTTTTCTGTGTGTTTGCGATGCGGGGATATCACGCGGCGTTCGTTCTCTTTGTCCCTCGCCGGGGCGGGATACGCGGGGCTTACAGCCACGGGGCGCGTTGATGGCTGCGTCCCGGGCCCTGCGTTCCTTTCCACCGGCGGAAAGGAACCAAAGGCCGGTTGCGTGATTTTCCGTCAGTGCAGCGGCTTATTCTATCCTTTTCAACCCTGTGAAAAAGAATGGGGCGTAGTGAAGGTATCCGTGTCGCGAGCAATGGGCGTAAGAGAATTCCTCCCCACAACGATCACTTCTGCAAATAGTACCCTGCGCCGCGCTTGGTGATGAAATACTTCGGCGTGGCGGGGTCGATATCCCAAAAAGCTGCGCTTTTCGGGGGCCCTTTTTTCGCCTCGGTCACCGCTGTCCGCGGTTCCCTGCGGCTGCGCCGACACTCGTCGGCGGACGCTTCGCATCGGAGGACGACCCCTCCCTCCCCGGAATACTTACTTCTGCAAATAGTACCCTGCGCCGCGCTTGGTGATGAAATACTTCGGCGTGGCGGGGTCGTCCTCCAGCTTCTCCCGCAGACGGCGCATGGCCACATCCACCGTCCGCAGATCGCCGTAGTACTCATAGCCCCAGACCTTTTCCATCAGTTCTTCCCGGGAGACCACCCGTCCCGCCGAGGTGAGAAAATAGCACACCAGATCGTATTCCCTCTGGGTCAGCTCCACCGGTGTGCCCTCCCGGCGCACCTCCTGCATCCCGGTGTCCACCGTATAGGGGCCGAAGCTCATGCGGCTGCCGCCGGTGCGGCCTTCCCCGCTCTTGCGTCGGGTGTTGGCCCGGATGCGGGCCAACAACTCCTTGACGGAGAAGGGCTTGGTCATATAGTCGTCGGCGCCGGTCTCCAGGCCGAAGACCTTGTCCCGCTCCTCCTCCCGGGCGGTGACCATGATCACCGGGACATCGCTCTCCCGTCGCAGCTTTTTCAGCAGGTCAAAGCCGTTCATGCCGGGCAGCATCACATCCAGCAGGATCAGGTCGGCCCAGCCCGACAGGGCCTTTTCCAGACCGGTGACGCCGTCATAGGCGGCGTCCACCTCAAACCCCTCCCGTTTTAAGTTAAAGGCGATCAGATCCACGATGGTCTGCTCATCCTCCACGATCAAAATCTTGCTCAAAGCGATCTCCTCCACATCTGCCGCGTTGGTACTGCGGCGGTCGTTTGTTTCGCCTTTCAGAGATGCAGCACTTCCCGCCGTACCAGATCGAAGGCATGGCTGGCGGCCTGCCGCCGCACCTGCTCCCGGGAGCGCATATAGCGCCGGTCGGGGCAGAGCACGGTCTCTCCCCCGGCCCAGCTCAGGCCGATGTACACCGTGCCCACCGGATTTTCCGCCGTCCCGCCGCCGGGGCCGGCATAGCCGGTGGTGCTGACACCGATATCCGCCCCCGACAGGCGCCGCACGCCCCGGGCCATTTCCAGCGCACACTGTTCGCTGACCTCGGTATGGGCGGCGATGGTCTCCGGCGAAACGCCCAGCAGCTTGATCTTGGCTTCATTCTGATAGGTGACGCAGCCCCAGCCGAACACGGCGGAGGCCCCGGGGACATCGGTGAAGCGCTTGGCCAGCAGCCCACCGGTGCAGCTTTCGGCAAAGGCGATGGTCATGTGCCGGGCCGCCAGCCCGCGCACCACCACTTCCTCCAGAGAGGATACATCCACGCCGTAAATTTTATCGCCCAGAATCGCCCGGATCTGCTCCACCACCGGGTCGCACAGGGCCAGGGCGGCATCTTCCGTTTCCGCGCGGGCGGTGACCCGCAGCTCGCATTCGCCCTCCTTGGCATAAGGAGCCATGGTAACGCCCGTCAGTCTGTCCATCAGGGGACGGACGGCATATTCCACAGAGCTTTCGCCCTGACCGAAAATTTTCACATATCTGCTGCCGATGACACCGCTGCACAGCTTTTCCAGATAGGGCAGCGCCCGGTGTTCCAGCATTGGGCGGCACTCCCGGGGCGGGCCGGGAAGCATGATGACATGCTTTTCCTGCTCCTCAAAGGCGCAGCCGGGGGCTGTGCCCCAGTCATTCACCAGGACGGTGCAGTTTTCGGGCAGCATGGCCTGTTTTTCGTTGTTGGGGGTCATTTTCGGTCCCATGCGCTGCTTCAGGCGGGCCAACTGCTCCTCGTCCATCTTCAGCTTCCGCCCGAAGACCTGGGCCACCGTTTCCTTGGTGAGGTCGTCTGCCGTGGGGCCAAGACCGCCGGTGGTGATGAGGATGTCCGCCCGCGCCCGGGCGATCTCCAGCGCCTGCCGCAAGCGGCCGGGGTTATCCCCCACCACCGTCTGCCAGTATACATGAAAGCCGTGCTCGTTGAGACGCTGGGCGATCATCTGGGCATCGGTGTTGACGATCTCCCCCAGCAGCAGCTCGGTGCCGACGGCAAGAATTTCACAGTTCATGCGCTTACCCCAGCGTGATGTGTTCCACACCGGCCAGCGCCTCGGCCACCAGTGCTTCCACATCCAGCCTGCGCTCCTCCTCCAGCACCTTTTCCAGCGTGGGCTTGGTCTGGGGGTGCTTGGGGGTGAACACCGTGCAGCAATCCTCATAGGGCAGGATAGAGATATCCAGCGTCTCGATCCGCCGGGCAACGGTGACGATCTCCTCTTTATCCATGCCGATCACCGGGCGCAGCACGGGCAGGTCGCAGACGGCGTTGGTGGTGTGGATGGCCTGTACCGTCTGAGAAGCCACCTGGGCCAGCGATTCTCCGGTGATGAGGCACTGGCAGTCCCGCCGGACGGCCACGGCCTCGGCCAGGCGCATCATGAACCGGCGCATTACCAGAGTGAAATAATCCTCCCGGCATTTGTCCCGGATCTCGGTCTGAATGTGGGTAAAGGGCACCACGGTGACCGTCATGCGGCCGCTCCATCCGGACAGCACCTGCGCCAGATCCAGCACCTTCTGCTTGGCCTCCTGCGAGGTGTAGGGGTAGCTGAAGAAGTGGACGCCCTCCAGCTCCAGCCCGCGCTTGGCCATCATCCAGCCGGCCACGGGAGAATCGATGCCGCCGGACAGCAGCAGCATTCCTCTGCCGGAGGTGCCGGTAGGCAGACCGCCGGCGCCGGGGATGGGGCCGCCGTGAACGAAGGCGTAATCCTCCCGCACCTCCACCCGGACGGTGATCTGGGGATCCTCCATTTGGGGCTGAAGATGGTCATAGACATCGCTCAGATAGCCGCCCACCTCCCGGCTGATCTGGGGAGAGGTGAGGGGGAAGCGCTTGTCGGCGCGGCGGGTCTCCACCTTGTAGGTGCGGACACCGGAAAGGGTATCCTTCAGATACAGCGCTGCCTTTTCGCAGATATCGTGGATATCCTTTTCGCATACCACGGCGCGGCAGACGCCCACCAGACCGAACACCCGGCGGCAGATCTCCGTTGCCTCATCCATGGAGGCGTTTTCATCCAGCGGCTCCACATAAAAGGTGGACTGGCAGCCATGGATCTTGAAATTGCCCGCCTTTTTCAGCCGCCAATGCAGGGTCTTTTGCAGGCGATCCTCGAATTTCCGGCGGTTCAGGCCCTTGAGCACCAGCTCGCCGCATTTGCAAAGCAGAATTTCTCTCATAATGATTTCCTTTCTGATACTGCCGGGGAACACGAGGCTTGCAGCCCCGTGAGGAATAGCAGACTACCGGCAGCAACACCCTGTGCAGCGTTCAGAACATCCTTTTCGCGGCAGAAAGCGCCGCCAGAAACGCGCGGATGTCTTCCTCCGTAGTCTCGGGACACAGACTGACCCGCAGGGCAGCATCGGCATTTTTTCCGCTGACCCGCATGGCCGTGAGCACATGAGATTTCTTTCCCCGGCTGCACGCCGAGCCGCCGGAGACATAGATCCCCTGATCGGACAGCACGCGGATATAGACCTCCGACCGTCCCACACAGGGAGACAGATTGACGATGTGGGGCGCGCAGACGGCAGGCGTATTGATTTGGCAGCCCAGACTGCGGGCACCGGCAATCAGTTCGTCCCGCAATGCCGCCATATGGGCGGTGTTTTCTTCAAAATGCGCCATCCGCTCCCCGGCGGCGGCGGCAAAGGCGGCGATCTGCGGCATGGCCTCGGTGCCGGAGCGCAGGCCGCTTTCCTGATTCCCGCCATAAATCAGCGGACGGAGGGTCAGGCCCTCCCGCACATACAGCGCGCCGCTGCCCTTGAGCCCGCCGATCTTGTGGGCCGAAAGGCTCATCAGGTCGATGATCTCCATGGGCAGCGCCGTCTTGCAGAAGGCCTGCACCGCGTCCACGTGGAGCAGTGCCCGGGGGCACACCTCATCCATGGCGGCGCGGATCTCCCGCAGGGGCAGAACGGCCCCGGTCTCGTTGCACACCGCCATCACACTCACCAGACAGGTGTCGGGGCGCAGGGCGGCGCGGATGGCATCAGCGGTCAGGCTGCCGTCGGTCTCCGGCGGGGCCAGCGTCACGGTGAAGTCCTGATTTTGCAGGGCCTTCAGGGTGTTCAGGGTGGCATCGTGCTCGATCTGGGTGGAGACAAGGTGCCGGCCCAGGTGCCGCATCTTCATGGCAGCGCCAAAAAGGGCGGTATTGGTGCTCTCACTGCCGCCGGAGGTGAAGGTGATGCAGCCCGGCTTGACGCCAAGAGCCCCGGCCACCGCCCTGCGGCTGTCTTCCAGCAGGGCTCTTGCTCGGACGCCCCGGGCGTGGAGGGAGCCGGGATTGCCGAACTCCTCCATGGCGGTCAGCGCCGCCTCCCGGGCGCAGGGCAGAACCGCCGTGGTGGCGGCATTGTCCAGATAGTGTTCCATTTTAGAATTTGGGGCCCTTCAGCTCCACGGCCCGGTTGAAGACCATGTGCTCCGGGGTGCTGTCCTTGCTGTCCACGCAGAAGTAGCCCTGCCGCAGGAACTGGAAGTCGGCGGGGGCCTGCACGCCCTTGAGGGAGGCCTCTACCTTGCAGCCTCGCAGGATCTCCAGAGAATCGGGGTTCAGACAGCCGAGGAAGCCGCCCTCGGCGTTGTCGGGGTCGGCCTCGGTGAACAGATTGTTATACAGGCGTACCTCGGCATCCACGGCGGTGGCGGCGTCCACCCAATGGAGGGTAGCGCCCTTGACCTTCCGGCCGTCGGCGGGGTCACCGCCACGGGAGTCAGGGTCATAGGTGGCATAAATTTCGGCAACAGTGCCATCGGCGTTCTTTTTACAGCCGGTGCAGGTGATGAGATAGGCCCCCTTCAGGCGGCACTCCGGGCCGCCGGGATACAGACGCTTGTACTTGGGAACCGGCGTCTCCAGAAAGTCCTCGGCCTCCACATACAGCTCCCGGGAGAAGGTGACGGTGTGGGTGCCGTCCTCCGGCTTGAGGGGGTTGTTCTCCACCTCCACCGTCTCGGACTGGCCCTCC
>CAZDUQ010000075.1:0-6552 GCA_964508665.1 uncultured Oscillospiraceae bacterium
AGATGCGTGCCAAGGATCCCATGCACTGCGCTCCCTATGCTGAGAAGTATCCCAACGCCGAGTTCGTTCCCGGTACCAAGTGCTGGGGCGTGAAGGATGTGGATATCTACATGCCCGCCGCTACTCAGAACGACGTCAACGAGGAGTGGGCTCAGAAGATCATCGACTCCGGTGTCAAGTACTACATCGAGGTCGCCAATATGCCCACCACCAACGAGGCTCTGGCTATGCTGCGTAAGGCCGGCCACATTGTGGTCGCCCCCTCCAAGGCTGTTAACGCCGGCGGCGTCGCTACCTCCGGTTTCGAAATGTCTCAGAACTCCATGCGTTACTGCTGGACTGCTGAGGAAGTCGATGAGAAGCTGCATACCACTATGAAGAACATCTATGCCGCTTCTGTCGATGCCGCCGAGAAGGCTGGCCTGGGCTACGACCTGGTGGCCGGTGGTAACATCGCCGGTTTCCTGCGCGTTGCCGACGCCATGATCGCTCAGGGCTTGGTCTAATCCACGCTCTCCGATCGTCTCAACACGATAAAGCCAAAACACCCGCCGTCAGCTGACGGCGGGTGTCTTTTGTGTTTTTGAGGGCTTACCCTCTTTCCGCCAGCGCGACGGTTACTTTCTTCTTCTCTTCCCCGTGTTTCCCCAGCAGGGGAAGGAATAAAGAAAGGAGCCGCCGCAGCGGAGAACTCAGCCCTTGCGCTGACGTTCCAGCTGTCGGATGCGATCGATGGTGCAGCCCTCGCAGCGGTCGTACCACTCGATCTTCGCATTCAGCCGCTCCAGAGAACGCTGCATCTCGGCGATGCGCGCCTCCAGCTGGGCCCGCTGCTCCAGCAGAATGGCTTTGCGCTGGGCCTCGGTGGCCTCGCCCTCCTGAGCCAGAGCGGTGTACTCCACCAGCGCGTCGATCTGTACGCCGGCGGCCCGCAGGCACTTCATCAGCTCGATCCACCCGCAGGAGGCCTCATCATAATTCCGGATGCCGCCCACCGTCCGGGGAACCGGCGGGATCAGCCCCACCCGCTCGTAATACCGCAGGGTATCGGCCGAGATATCATATTTTTTACTCACTTCCGCGATGGTCATAGGGGACGCCTCCTGTCGCTTGATACCTATAGTATATTCTTGGAGTCTACTACAAGTCAAGGGCCTTGCGCACCGAAATTTTCGTCCGTGCATAGACTGAACCGAGAAAATAACAGGCGGGTGATGGGTTTTTGAAGGCATTTTTTGAGGGGGCTGTCTGCCTTTTGCTGCCGTTTTTCGGCACAGCGCTGGGCGCGGCCTCGGTGTTCGTTTTGGGCAAGCACCGCTGCCCCGGCGCGCGGCGTGGGCTGCTGGGCTTTTCCGCCGGGGTGATGCTGGCAGCCATGGTGTGGTCGCTGCTCCAGCCGGCGATCGATCTGACCGGCGGGCGTTGGCTTCCGGCGACGGCCGGCTTTCTGCTGGGCTGCGGCGGTCTGCTGGCGCTGGACGGCTGGCTGCGCCGGGAGGAGCGACATCCCGGCGGCGGGGGGATGCTGGCACTGGCCGTGACGCTGCACAACCTGCCGGAGGGCATGGCGGTGGGGGTGGCCCTTTCCGGTATGCTGACCCGGGAGACGCCGGTGACGCTGGCCGGGGCGGCGGCACTGTCGGTGGGCATCGCGCTGCAAAACATCCCGGAGGGGGCCATTATTTCCGCGCCGCTGGCGGCGGGCGGGCTGTCCCGGCGGCAGGCCTTTTGGAAGGGCGTGCTCTCCGGGGCGGTGGAGCCGCTGGGGGCGCTGATGACCCTGCTGCTCACCCGGCAGCTGACCCTGCTGCTGCCCTGGGTGCTGGCTTTTGCGGCGGGCAGTATGCTTTATGTGGTGGTGGTGGAGCTGATTCCGGAGACCCAGGCGGGAGAGCCGGGGCTGGTGGGAACCATGGGGGCGGCGGTGGGCTTTGCCCTGATGATGGCGCTGGATGTGGCGCTGGGGTGAGCTGCTCTACAGGTCATTCCACCGCCACCAGGCGGGGATTTTCCGCGCCAGGAGTGGCGGCAAGAGACTGCATCAGCTGGGACAGCGTGCCGTCCATGCCGCTGACATCCAGCGTAATGGTGACGCTGGCCTTGCCCCGGATGGGCAAACTCTGGGTGATGGTGAGCACGCTGCCCCCCAGCTGAAAGATCTGCGCCAGCACGGCGGACAGCACCCCGGGCTCGTGACTGAGCATCAGGGACAGCACCGCCTTGCGGCCGCCGGCCATTTCCGAAGGCTCCAGAATGAAATCCTTGTACTTGTAGTAGGTGCTGCGGGAGATGCCCACCTGCCTGACGGCCTGACTCACCTCGCGGACACGGCCCTCCTCCAGCAGTCGGCGGGCCGCCACCACCTTTTCGTAATATTCCGGCAAAATGCTCTTATGAATGATCAAATAGTTGTCCAGCATGGGAAAGCTCCTCCTGACGGGTGTGGAAGTTTGTGAAAATTTACGAAGAAAAGTGCTTGTTTTTGAACTGCTTCTATGATACACTGTTTGCAACAAAAATACAAGTGTTTTTCATTCGCGGACATCAAAATCTTGGAGGAGCTTATGAAGGTTGCGGTTTTGGGCTTCGGCACGGTGGGCCGGGGCGTTTATGAAATGCTGTCATCGGCCTGTGGTCTGGAGCAGGGGCCGGTGCTGGTGCGGCCGGGCAAGGATGAGCTGCCCTTTCAGGTGACCCACATCCGGCAGATCGTGGACGATCCCACGGTGGATGCCGTGGTGGAGGTGCTGGGCGGCGAGGAGCCGGCCCGCAGCTGGGCAGAGCAGGCGCTGCTGGCCAAAAAGCACGTAGTCACGGCCAACAAGGCGCTGGTGGCGGCCCATGGGCCGGAGCTGGCCCGGCTGGCCCGGGAGCAGGGCGTGGCCTTTTTGTTCAGCGCGGCCTGCGGCGGCGGCGTGCCCTTTTTGCACAATCTGGCGCTGACCGCCCAAAGCGACCGGGTGCTGTCGGTGGGGGGCATCCTCAACGGCACCACCAACTATATGCTGGACGCCATGCAGCGGCGGGGGGTGGACTATGCCGACGCACTGCGTGATGCCCAGTCGCTGGGCTATGCCGAGGCCGACCCCACCGCCGATGTTTCCGGGCTGGACGCCCTGCGGAAGATCATGCTGGCCTGCGCCGTGGGCTTTTCCATGCTGCCGGTGGAGGGGCTGTGCTGCGAGGGCATCCAGTCCCTTACCGCTGCCGATGTGCGGGATCTACAGAGCCGGGGCTGCACCTGCCGTCTGGTGGCCCGGGGCGGCCCGGCGGATGACACCGTCTTTGCCTTTGTGGAGCCCGTTCTGCTGGGAGCCTCCGCACCGGAATGCGCCGTGCGGGACAACTACAATCTGGCCCGGTACGAGGGACAGTGCGCCGGGGATATCGTCCTGATGGGACAGGGGGCGGGATGCTGGCCCACCGCCTCCGCCGTGCTGCGGGATCTTTCCGATGTGCTGTGCGGACAGAGGGTCATGCTGCCGGAGGACTGCCGCCGGGTCACCGCCGACTGCACCGGCTGCGGCCATCCCTATTATGTCCGGCTGCCCGCCGCGCTGGCGGGGGCGCTGCCTGCGGCGGAGGTCGCTGTGGAGGACGATGTGGCCCGGGTCATCACCCGGCCCATGCCGGTGAGCGAAGTGCATCGGCTGGCCGCCCGGCTGCGGCAGGACGGGGCGCAGGTATTTTTTGCGGGGATCGAGGAATAAGGATATGCTGAAGGTCGTTAAATTCGGCGGCTCCTCTGTGGCGGGAGCCGGTCAGTTTCAGAAGGTGCGGGACATCGTGCTGTCCGACCCCGCACGCCGGGTGGTGGTGGTCTCCGCCGCGGGAAAGCGCAGCGCCGACGATCACAAGCTCACCGATCTGCTGTATCTGTGTCACGCACACCTGACCTACGGTGTCCCCTGCGACGCCATTTTGCAGACCATTCAGGAGCGGTTCGCGGAGATCCGGCGGGAGCTGGGTCTGCACTACGATGTGGAGGGAGCCTTTGCCGCGCTGCGGGCCGGGCTGAGCAGGGACACCACCGCCGACGAGCTGGCCTCCCGGGGAGAATATTTCACCGCACGGCTGATGGCCGAATATCTGGATTTTGACTTCGTGGACGCCGCCGACTGCGTGTTTTTCGGCTACGACGGGCGGTTCGACCGGGAAAAGACCGATGCCGCCATCCGCGCCGCCGCCTCCCGGGGGCGGGGCGTGGTGATCCCCGGCTTTTACGGCAGCCTGCCCTCCGGCCGGGTGAAGTGCATGACCCGGGGCGGCAGCGATATCACCGGCGCGCTGGCCGCCGCCGCCATCGGCGCCGATGTCTATGAGAACTGGACCGATGTTTCGGGCATCCTGATGGCCGACCCCCGCATCGTCCCCGACCCCGCCCCTATCCGGCATATCACCTACAGTGAGCTGCGGGAGCTGGCGCTGATGGGGGCCTCGGTGCTCCATGAGGAGTCGGTCCAGCCGGTGAAGGAAAAGGGCATCCCGCTGAATATCCGCAACACCGACCGGCCCGAAGATCCCGGCACCATGATCGTGGAAAAGGCGGTGCAATCGGCCGATGACCGGGAGCGGTTCATCACCGGCATCGCGGGACGGCGCGGCTTCACCATCCTCACCCTGCGAAAGCACGATATGAAGATCAACCAGACCCTGCCCCAGGCGCTGAAGATTTTGGACACGGCCCATGTGACCCCGGAGCACATCAATCTGGGGCTGGATTCCTTTGCGCTGGTGGCGTCCTCCGCCGCGCTGGGCGACCGGCTGTATGAGGTGATGGGGCAGCTGCAAAGCGTCTGCGCCCCCGACGACCTCCAGGTGCAGGAGCAGGTAGCGCTGGTGGCGGTGGTTGGCCGGAAGATGACCTTCCGCCCCGGCACCTCGGGCAAGATCTTTCAGGCGCTGGGTGACGCGGGCATCAACATCCGCACCATCAATCAGGCGTCGGACGAGATCTCCATCACCGTGGGTGTGGACAATCGGGATTTTGAGGCGGCGATCCGGGTGCTGTACCACGGATTTGCCGGTTGAGAAAGGAGCGATCTCGCTATGAAGCAATACAATATCGCGGTTTTGGGAGCCACCGGCGCCGTCGGCCGGGAGATGCTCAGGGTGCTGGAGGAGTACAGGTTTCCGGTGAAGACCCTGAAGCCGCTGGCCAGCGCCCGCAGCGCCGGCAGCAGCGTGACATTCGGTGGCCGGGAATGGACGGTGGAGGAGGCCCGGGAGGACAGCTTCGCGGGCATGGATTTCGTTCTGGGGGCCGTGGGCGGCGGCATGGCCCGGCGCTTCGCCCCCGCCATCGTCCGGGCCGGGGCGGTATTCGTGGACAACAGCTCGTCCTTCCGTCTGGAGCCTGATGTGCCGCTGATCGTCCCGGAGATCAACGGCAGGGATGCCTTTGCCCATCGGGGCATCATCGCCAATCCCAACTGCTCCACCATCATCACCCTGATGGCGGTGGCCGCCGTCAATGCCATTTCGCCCATCGAGCGCATGGTGGCCTGTACCTATCAGGCGGTGTCCGGTGCGGGACAGGCCGGGCTGGCAGAGCTGGAGGAGCAGATGTCCGCGCTGGCGGCGGGAAAGCCGGTGCAGGCAAAGACCTTCCCCCACCAGATCGCCTGCAATGTGATCCCCCACATCGGGGATGTGCTGGACAACGGCTACACCGCCGAGGAGATGAAGATGCAGAACGAGGGACGGAAGATCTTGCATCTGCCGGAGCTGCGGGTGAGCTGCACCTGCGTCCGCGTCCCGGTGATGCGCTCCCACTCCATCGCCGTCACCCTGAAAACCCGGGAAAAGGTCACAGTGGAGCAGGCCAACGCCGCCATTGCCGCCTTCCCCGGTTGCAGACTGGTGACCGATTTCGAGGGGCGGGATTATCCCACGCCGCTGGACACCTCCGATCAGGATCTGGTGTGGGTGGGCCGCGTGAGGGAGGATCTGATCTCTGACCGGGGCCTAACCCTCTGGTGCTGCGGCGACCAGGTGCGCAAGGGCGCGGCAGCCAACGCCGTGCAGATTTTGCAGCTGCTGGCAAAGGGGCGGTGACCGCAGTCCTGTATATCGGGCAATCCTTTTCCTTCCAGATAGCGCGGAAATTTACAGCGAAAAAAATTAGAGTCTACTCCAGGTTTGCTTTTTGACAGGTCAAATTCGGGAATTTGCCCCCTGTTTTTCCGGAAATTCGGGGTCAAAAAAACGCCTTTCTTACGCGAAATTTAGCACAATAAAGCGCCTTTGCGAATGCAAAGGCGCTTTATTTTTCAGGTATTTTTAAGATATTGCGTTACTTCACCGTTTCCAGATAAGCCTTGCGTCCGGTCTCGTACAGATTATTGCCCTGGGCGTCGATGATGACGGTGACGGGCAGATCCTCGATCTCCAACCGGCGGATAGCCTCTGCACCCAGGTCTTCATAGGCGATGACCTCGGCCTTTTTGACACAGCTGGACAGCAGCGCGCCCGCGCCGCCGATGGCGCCGAAATAAACGCAGCCGCACTCCTTCATGGCGTCGATGACCTCCGGCCCGCGCTTGCCCTTGC
>CAZDUQ010000076.1:0-6486 GCA_964508665.1 uncultured Oscillospiraceae bacterium
CGGTACAGTTTATTTGCCCACCGATAGAGGTTCAAACTCAATTCGCAGCCTTTGTAGAGCAAGTCGACAAATCGAAATTTGAAATTCAAAAGAGCCTTAAAAAGTTCGAAACACTAAAAAAAGCATTGATGCAAAAATATTTTGGGTGAGGTGAAGAAAATGAATGAACAACAAGAGTACATTAAATTTTGGACGGGCATCATGGAAAAAATAAATGAAGTCCAGAACGACTATAACCATCTTTCTAATGCGAATAAGCAACGAGCAGATAACGCAAAAAATGCCATGCTTCACGCCAATACCCTTGCAGATATTATTCAAATATTGTATGAGCAAACAAAATAAAATATGCAGATAAAATAACTTGCTGAGGTGAATGATTGTGAACGAAAATAAAAAAGGTTATTGGGTTTATAGCACAGTTGCTATCATAATTGGAATGTCATTATTTGCGTTTTGGGGTTATCTAATCTATGATTTGGTGATAAAACTGTCAGAAAAGGATTTTTCAAATAACACGGTAGTGCAGGCTCTTTTTTCGTTGGTTACAACGGTGTTCTTGGGTGGATACTTTACAAAAATTTTAGAAAGGAAAAACGCAAAAAAGTTAGAGTTATTTAAGACACAAAGAGATATTTCACTGGTTGTTGTTGATTATGCTACTGCACTGTATTATCACCCAGAAGATAAACGGGTGAAAGAATTATTAAAAGCTGAGACCACAAAGATTAAATTGTATTTTAACAATGAAGTTTTGAAGGCGTTAATTGCATTTATTACTGCTATGGAGAATAACGAGAGCAAAGAACAGCAAGAGCTGCTGTATGAAAACCTATCTGTTCAGTTAAAAAAATGTATAAAGTGAGGTTATCCTATGACTAACTTTACATTTCTTCTCTCTGAGCCGGAGTTTGCGTCTTTTGCGGAGGTGGCGATCTCGGCGGAGAAAATTCTACATATTGATCCTGCGGCCAGCGTGCTCAACTGCCGCAGGGCGATGGAGTTTGCGGTCAAGTGGATATATTCTGTTGACCGTGATCTCGTCATGCCATATCAGGACAACCTCGTCAGCCTTATGAATGACGAGAAGTTCCGCGATATTATCGGCAACGACATTTGGCGGCGCATGGAATTCATCCGCAAGCTTGGCAACAATGCGGCTCACGGCGGCAAAAAGGTGACAAAGGAACAGGCAGAGCTATGTCTTGAAAACCTCTTTGTTTTCCTTGACTGTGTTGCGTATTTCTACGCTCCCGAATATAAAGAGCAGCAGTTTGATAAATCCTTGCTTGAGTTGACCGTTGACGAGGCTCTTTCCTTCGTTCCCGAAAACGAGATTGACATTGCCAAGCTGATTGAGGAAAACAAGGCACTCAAGGACGCGTTGACCGCGCGCCGCGCCGAGCAACAACAGACCTACGTTCCCAAGCCTCTCGATCTCTCCGAGTACAAAACGAGAAAGATCTATATCGACTTTATGCTTGAAGATGCAGGCTGGGTTGAGGGTAAGGATTGGTTAAATGAGGTCGAGCTTTACGGCATGCCCAATAAGAGCGAGGTGGGCTATGCCGATTACGTCCTCTTTGGTGATGACGGCAAGCCTCTTGCGGTTCTTGAAGCTAAGCGCACCTGCGTGGACGTTGCCAAGGGCAGACAGCAGGCAAAGCTCTACGCCGACCTGTTGGAGCAGAAATACGGTCGTCGACCTATCATTTTCCTCTCTAACGGTTTTGACACGCGTATTTGGGATGATAAGTATTATCCCGAGCGCAAGGTGGCATCTGTCTACTCTAAGCGCGACCTTGAAAAGCTGTTCAATCTACACACGATGCGGACGAGCCTCAAGAACGTGATGGTAGACAAAGTTATTGCTGGACGTTACTATCAGGAAGGTGCGATCAAGGCGGTATGTGAGGCGTTTGACAAAAAGAATCGCCGTAAAGCGCTTCTCGTTATGGCAACGGGCTCGGGTAAAACGAGAACCGTCATTGCTCTTTGCAAGGTGTTACTTGATCACGGTTGGGTGAAGAATATATTGTTCCTTGCCGACCGTAATTCGCTCGTTACGCAGGCGAAGCGTTGCTTTGTAAATATGTTGCCCAATCTTTCGGTAACCAATCTCTGTGAAGACAAGGAAAACTTCGATGCACGATGTGTTTTCTCGACTTATCAGACCATGATGAACTGTATTGATACGGTCAAAGACGAGAATGAGAGAAAACTCTTTACGGTTGGTCACTTTGACCTCGTTATTGTAGACGAGGCGCATCGTTCGATTTACAACAAATACAAGGATATTTTCAACTATTTCGATGCGCCGTTGGTCGGTCTTACCGCTACGCCCAAGGATGAGATCGACAAGAATACCTATGAAATTTTCGAACTTGAAAATGGTGTTCCTACTTATGGCTACGAGCTTGGACAAGCCGTTACCGATGGATTCCTTATTGATTTCATGTCTGTTGAAAGCAAACTGAAATTCATCGAGCAAGGTATCGTGTACGATGACCTATCGGAAGAAGATAAGATGGCATACGAAGACACGTTTGAGGATGAGAATGGTAAGTTGCCCGAAAGCATTACTTCCTCCGCCATCAACGAGTGGGTGTTCAACGAGGATACCATTCGTCAGGTGCTTCATATCTTGATGCACGACGGTTTGCGTATCGACTACGGCGAAAAGCTCGGAAAGACGATCATTTTTGCCAAGAACCATGAGCACGCCGAGAAAATCCACGAGATATTCGGCAAGGAATATCCCAATTTACCCGGATATACCAAGGTCATTGACAACTACATGACCTATGCACAGAGCGCAATAGATGAGTTTTCAGATCCCAAGAAGCTCCCTCAAATTGCTATCTCTGTTGATATGCTCGACACGGGTATTGATGTGCCTGAGGTACTGAACCTCGTGTTCTTCAAAAAGGTAATGAGCAAGGCCAAGTTTTGGCAGATGATCGGTCGTGGAACTCGTCGTTGCGACGGAATTATGGACGGCAAGGATAAGGATAAATTCTACATCTTCGATTTCTGCGGAAATTTTGAGTTCTTCCGTATGAATAATGGGAAGCCCTCCGCAAATCAAATTGCCCTGCAGGGAGCTATCTTTAAACTTAAGGCACAGATTGCATTCAAGTTGCAGGATCTTACATACCAGACCACTGAACTGATTGCATTTCGCAAGACCTTAGTTGACGATATGGTACGCAAGGTGCGTGAACTCAACAAAAAAAACTTTGCCGTGCGTCAGCATCTGCGCTACGTCGAGCGGTATGCAAATCCTGATAACTATAATTCATTGACTTACGAGAATACGCTATTGATGGCGGAAGAACTTGCTCCATTGATTACCCCCGACGAGGACGAAGCATCGGCAGTTCGTTTTGATGCTTTAATGTATGGCATTGAACTTGCATATCTTGCTGGCAAAAAATATTCACGCGCTCGTACCGATCTTTATAAAAAAGTCAGCGGTATCGCAAGTGTAGCAAATATCCCCGAAATTATGGTTCAGTCCGAGCTCATCAATAAGATTCTGCATACCGACTACTTGGATACCGCAGGTATCAATGAATTTGAGCATATCCGCGAGAACCTGCGCGATTTGATGAAATATATTCCAAGAATCGGTGTGAAGTATATTACCAATTTCGATGATGAGATTCTTTCGGTTGAGTGGAACGAATCGGATCTTGAAAGCGATGATCTCAAGAATTACAAGGCGAAAGCAGAGTTCTATATCCGTCAGCATCAAGATGAAGCGGCAATTGCAAAGTTAAAGAGCAACGTTCCCTTAAGCGCGGAAGATGTCAAGTCTCTTGAACATATTTTGTGGAGTGAAGTTGGTAGCAAAAAGGACTATGAAGCAGAATGTGGTGAAAAGCCTCTTGGAGAGTTTGTCCGTGAGATCGTTGGACTTAATATGGCGGCAGCTAAAGCAGCATTTTCGGAGTATTTGAACGACGTTAATCTTGCTGCAAACCAAATTTATTTTGTCAATCAAATTATCGAGTATATCGTGCGCAATGGCGTGATGAAGGATATGTCGGTGCTTCAAGAACCTCCATTCACCGATAGGGGTAGTATTGTTGAGGTGTTTACCGATATTTCAATTTGGTTGGGTATCAGAACCGTTATTGAAAAGATTAATGCAAATGCGGCGGTATAATGCTTTGTGCCATCTTGGCGCGAAGTAAAACTGAATAACAAGCAGCGACGAGGTTGTGCTTAAAAGTGCAGCCTCGTTTTGCCACCTTGAATTTTTCTCAAAACCTATTGACAAACTTTCTTTCGTATGCTATAATTACCGCGCGGTACAAATGTACCTCGAATCAAGCGGAGGCATTTATGAATAAGTGGAATCCCGAAAGGGCGAAGGCGATCCGCCAATTTATAGACGAATATTTTATGGAGCACCGCAAATCCCCGACGGTGCGCGACATAGCGGCGGGCACGGGCATCTCCAAGACCTCGGTGCAGAGATACCTCACGGATATGAAGGAGCACGGTGAGATTGAGTACAACGGTCGCCGCAGCATCGGCACGAATCTTTCGCGCAATATGTTTGAAACTACACCCGCAATCCGCTAATATACGCACGCTATTCCTCGGACAATCAGCGTGAGGAATCGATAGAGGGACAGCTTCGTGAGTGCCGAGCCTTTGCTCAAAAGAACGATATCGTCTTGCTTGAACCGTATATCGACAGGGCTTTGTCGGCAAAGACGGATAATCGACCGAATTTTCAAAAGATGATCAAGGACAGCGCGGCAAAGAAATTCGATGTTGTCATTGTGTGGAAGTTAGACAGATTTGCCCGCAACCGATTCGACTCGGCACACTATAAAAGCGTTTTGCGAAAGAACGGCGTAAAGGTTGTGTCGGCAACCGAGGCTATCTCCGAAGGTGCAGAAGGCATCCTCCTTGAGTCAATGCTTGAAGGTATGGCAGAATACTACTCCGCCGAGCTCTCCGAAAAGGTGGTGCGAGGTCTGACCGAAAATGCACTCAAATGTAAATACAACGGCGGCACACTTCCCATCGGATATACCATTGACGAAAATCAATTCTTTCAAATCGATCCCGTTACCGCCCCTGCCGTGCTCGATGCGTTCAAGAAATATGCCAAGGGCGCAACGATGCAGGAAATCACAGATGAACTCAATATCAAGGGGATTCGCACGGTCAGAGGAACAAAGATCAGTCTTAACACCGTGACGCGAATGCTGCACAACCGCCGCTACATCGGAGAGTACCAATATCGAGATGTGACGGTTCCCAACGGCATACCCGCTATCATTCCCGCCAAGTTGTTTGAGCAAGTACAAGAGCGCGCTGCCGCAAACAAAAAAGCTCCCGCTAAACATAAAGCCGAGGACGAATACCTTTTGACTACCAAATTATTTTGCGGATATTGTAAATGTCTGATCACGGGTGAAAGCGGAACGAGTCATACAATGGACGTTCATCGCTATTACAAATGTCGGGGCACACGTAAGGGCGGAACGTGCAAGAAGAAAACGGTCAAAAAGAAATGGATTGAGGATGTCGTTATCCTTCTTATTCAAAAATTTATCTTTGATGACGATCTGATCGATAGAGTTGCCGATATGCTGATCGCAAAGCTCAATGCCGAAAGTACGACTTTGCCGATTCTGCGCAAGCAACTTGTCGAAGTAGAAAAAGGCATCGACAACCTTATCAATGCCATTCAAGCGGGAATTATCACCGCATCCACCAAACAACGCCTTGAGCAGCTTGAAGCTGAAAAGAGCGAGATCTCAGTGCAGATTCTCAAAGAAGAAATTTCAAAGCCAACGGTTACAAAGGAAGATATCATTTTCTATCTCACCAAGTACCGCAAGCTCAATATGAAACAGCTCGACCACCGCCGCCGTCTGATAGATAGCTTTGTCAATGCAATTTATCTGTTCGACGATTACTTGGTCATTACGTTCAACTACAAGGAAGGCACAAAAACCATCACCTTTGCCGAAATCGAAGAGGCATTTGGTTCGGATTTATCATCATTCACTGCACCATATCGAGTGTTCGTAACGAAAGTAAGGAACACTCGATATTTTTTGCCTATTTTTTGATTTCGTTTGTTGTTTTGAGCGGGTTGCCGCTCTTTTTTGTTGTGCTTGTTATGCCGTTGTGGGCAGATATTTGACCGCGACGCCTTGGCGGCTCTCAAGCGTGACCTTGCGTTTGCGGTACCAATCGGGGATCTGCAGGCAGCCGACAAAAAGAAATCGATCAATTGCCTGCAATTTCGCGATCACCACCCGCTCGATGAAATCGACGCGGATATAGTGCGTGGTCGGACAGGTACCGCGGTTGTTGGAGCAATTGAAGTATTGTAACCGCAAGAAAATGCAGTTGAAACTTTAATCTGCCCTTTAATCTGCCATCGACAGATTGCCTTGGGCAGATTAAAGTTTCAACTGCACCCCCTTCCGGGGTTTCGCGGTACAGTTGAAG
>CAZDUQ010000077.1:0-6479 GCA_964508665.1 uncultured Oscillospiraceae bacterium
GCTCTCTGAGGGCGTATGGGGTCAGCTCTGTGAGGTCGCTGTTTCTCTTTACCCGTTGGATAAACTGCTCTAAATTATTATAACCGTTGCTTTTTATCCCAGATGGAATTGGTGTAGGTCTTGAAATTGACCGTCGCACCAATGTTGAAGTGTGATAACGATACCCCAAAAAGTCAAGTAAAAACAATGGTTTGCAGCAGAAGACGAGCGAATGTGTGATAAAACTGAACAGGTAATAGCTTGAAAGGGCGTTGATTTTTCGCATCAATGCCCTTCTGCCATACCCATTTCAAAAATGTGTCAAAGCAGATACGGAAAAAGCAGAAAACGGCGTGACCTTCAGGTCACACCGTTCTCTGGAACAAATAGTTACTTGTCGCTGTTAAGCCATGCCGATACGCGGTTTTTCAGTTTGTCACAAAGTCAAAGCCGTTCTTTGGCGGACTCAGTCCAGATAGACCTTCTCCACATCGGGGGAGTGAAAAGCAAACAGCATCCCCTGATAGAACAGACGGAAGCACAGCCGGTCGCCGGGGCGGGGCGGCGCGGGAAGGTCACCGACATCCAGCACCAGATGATCGGAGCTGGCACCGATGATGGTCAGGCCCGGCGGGCAGATCAGCAGGTCGGGCTCACCGATATCGAAGCGACCCACATCCAGAATCACCCGGGGGCGCACGCCCCGGTCAGGGGGCAGAGGCGGCTGCTCGCCGAAGCCGTTTTGACTGCGGATGCCCCAGGGACGGGTGGGCTTGCAGCCCCCCTCGATGACGGTGGCCTCCAGCTCCAGAGTGTCCCAGTGGCAGCCGGGCACCTGCACGCCCCACAGATCGGGCAGGTCGCGCCCGGTGAGGATGGCCTCTCCCACCCGCAGATGGTTGATCTCCGGCGGGAGACGGCCATCCAGCAGCATGGGCAGGGCGGTAGTGCTGCCGCCCGACAGCAGCTCCAGCGGGCGGCCAAGGGCCTGCTCCACAGCGTGGAAGGCGGCCACCAGAGCGGCCATATTTTCGGGGGAGGGGCTGACGCCGTAAATATCGTTCAGCGTGCCGCCGATGCCCGCCAGATGTATGCCGGGGAGGGCCTCGGCCAGTCGTGCCAGCGCGATCAGGTCGGAGACGGTGAGAACGCCCTCCCGCAGGTCGCCCAGTTCGTACATCAGGATAACGCCGTGGGTGACACCGGCCTGCACGGCGGCGGCGCTCAGGGCGCGGAGGGTGTCGGCCTCGGTGTTCAGGCTCAGGCCACAGGCCCGCACCACCCGGGGGGCCTCCTCCGGGGCGGGCATCCGAATCAGCAGCGTGGCTGCCTGGGGGAGACACCGGCGCAGGGCCTCCAGCTGAGACAGGCGGGAGGAGGCCAGCTGGGCGCAGCCGCCCTCCAGCATGGCACGGGCGGCAAGTGCATCGCCGCCTGCGCCCTTGACCACACCGGCCACGGCGATGCCGGAGGCGGCGCACACATCACAGACCGCCCGGGCGTTGCGGCGAATGTTGGACAGAGAGATATATAAACGGGGCATGAAGACCTCCAAGGGATGAAATCTTCGATAATTATACACCGCGGGTGCATAAAACGCAAGAGAAAGCCATTGGATACGGAAAAGTGGCTCCCTGCCGTCGCTGTGGTGGTGTATGGCAAGCCAAAACGGCCCGCTGCCCATTTCGGCAAACGGGTCTTTTGCGTTTCGTTGGGATCAAAGGCAAAAGAGGGAGGTCAGCAGCGTACGGCCGGTTTCCGTCCGGAAGATCCGATCCCGGGCGGCGCTCACCGCCTCCCGGGAAAGGCCCTTCTCCTCGGCGTTGACCAGATAATCAGCCTCCAGCAGGATCTGATAATCCGGTGCATCGGACAGGCCGTAGGTGTGGTGGTGGGCAACGATCCAGCTGATGCGCTCCACCTGCTTTGGCTCCACCGGCAGATCGGCAAAAAAGCTCCGGATCAGGGGCGGACTTTCCAGCTCCTGTAAATCACCACTGACGCTGCCGTATTTTTCCCGGCAGAGGGGGCAGGCGATGTCATGAACCAGAGCGGTCAGCTCCAGCGTTTGCAGCGGGTCGGGCGCCAGCCCCTCCAGCTGGCCGATGGTCTTTGCATAGGCATAGACCTTCAGCAGGTGGGTGGCATCGTGCAGGTTGCCCTGACAGGCACGAAGAATCTTTTCGGCGGTGACGGCGACGATCATAGACCGGCTCTCCTTCCTTTATGGGATGTCGGCCCGGCCGGTCAGGGCAGGGCGCGGATGGCCAGAGTCAGTCCCCGGACGATGATCTCCGGCGGGAGACTGGGCTGCCCCTCCGGGGCCTGCTCCGGGAGATAGGGCACATGGATAAACCCCACCGGCGTTTGCCCCTCCCGGTAGTGATGCAGCAGGCCGTACAGCACGTCGTTGCACACAAAGGCCCCTGCGGAATAGGACAGAGCGCAGGGGATCCCCTCCCGGGACATGGCCGCAGTCATTTCCCGGATAGGCAGGGTGGAAAAATAGGCCGCGGGCCCGCCTTCCACCACCGGCACGTTCCGGGGCTGCTGCCCGGCGTTGTCGGGGATGCGGGCCTCCCGCAGATTGATGCCGATGACCTCCGGCGTGATGCCGCTGCGACCGCCGGCCTGTCCCACACAGATCACCGCGTCCGGCTGCAGCGGCTCCGCTGCAGCCAGTACCGCCGCCAGGGCGTCGCCGAACACCGTTGGAATTTGCAGCTTCGCCAACCGATAGTCCCCGATCCGGGACGGCAGCTGCCGCACCGCCTCCCAGGAGGGGTTGATATCGGCCCCGCCAAAGGGGTCAAAGCCTGTGATCAAAAGGGTTTTCATGGGAAATTCCTCCTTCCGGGGACGGCACCGGGCATAGACCCTCCGGGTCGATTTGTACGTGCTTTACAAGGGCTGCCGTTGGCTTTATTCTAAAGCGGAACGGGACGCAAGTCAAGCTGTAACGACCATCGGAGAGTAAAAAGCCGCTAGGCATCAGGCATGACCTGCGGCTTTTTCCGGCATATCGGCGAGGCCCGGACGCGCAGACCTCTGAAAAAGTTTGACAGGGACACTTGACAAAATACCCGGCGGGGGTATATGATAGAAATACCCCGTGGGGGTATTCTGAAAGGAGGCGCTTATGGAACGGGAGCAAGGAGCGTGCTGCACGCATAAAACAAAGCAGCGAAGCGAGGAAGAATACAGGTCGCTGGCAAATCGCCTGAGCCGGATCGAGGGCCAGGTGAGAGGCGTCAAAAAAATGCTTGACGCGAACGCCTATTGCACCGACATTCTGGTGCAGGTGAGTGCCATTCAGGCGGCGCTGAACGCGTTTAATCGGGAGCTTTTAACCAATCATATTTACACCTGCGTTGCGGATGATATCCGAAACGGCAGGGACGAAACCATCGCCGAGCTTGTGCAGCTGCTGCAAAAGCTGATGAAATAAGCATCGAAAGGGAGCGATCAATTTGACAAAATATAACGTCACGGGAATGTCCTGCGCAGCCTGCTCCGCAAGAGTGGAAAAGGCCGTCTCTGCCGTGGAGGGCGTTGATGTCTGCGCGGTCAATCTGCTGACCAATTCCATGACCGTGGAGGGCAGCGCCGCGACCGAAGCAATCGTGGCGGCCGTGGAAGCGGCAGGCTACGGCGCGGCACCGGAGGGCGCGCAACGGGAAGCTTCCGCCAAAAAGGCAACCGGAGCGGAACAGGCGGAAAAAACGCTGGTGGCGCGGTTGATCTCGTCCATCGTGTTCCTGATCGCGCTGATGTATATCTCCATGGGACACACCATGTGGGGGTGGCCGCTGCCGGAGATCATGAGCCGCAATCCGCTGATTATCGCGCTTTCGGAAATGCTGCTTTCCGCCATCGTTATGGTCATCAACCAGAAATTTTTCATCAACGGTACCAGGGGCCTGCTCCATCGGGCGCCGAATATGGACACACTGGTGGCGCTGGGCTCGGGTGCCTCCTTTGTCTATAGCACATTTTCCGTTTTCTCCATGGCAAATCGGATGATGCTGGGCGACTTGGCAGCGGCGCACAGCCTGCTGCACGAGCTGTATTTTGAATCTGCCGCCATGATCCTTGCGCTGATTACCGTGGGGAAAATGCTGGAAGCGCGTGCAAAGGGCAAGACCACCGACGCGCTGGAAGCCCTGATGAACCTTTCCCCTAAAACCGCCACGGTCGTTCGAGACGGCAGGGAGGCCGTCATCCCCGTGGAAAATGTGCAAAGGGGCGACATTTTCATCGTTCGGCCGGGTGAAAATATCCCCGTTGACGGTGCGGTGACCAATGGCCACAGCGCGGTGGACGAATCCGCCCTCACTGGCGAAAGCCTGCCGGTAGATAAGGCGGTGGGCGACACCGTTTCCTCCGGCACGATGAACAAATCCGGCGTTCTGTATTGCGAAGCCACGAGAGTCGGCCAGGATACCACCCTGTCGCAGATCATCAAAATGGTCAGCGACGCTTCCGCGACCAAAGCACCCATTGCGAAAATCGCGGATAAGGTGTCGGGCATTTTTGTGCCGACGGTCATCGCGATCGCGGTCATTGCGACGGCGATCTGGCTGCTCGCAGGCGAAGCCTTCGGTTTTGCGCTGGCACGCGGCATTTCCGTGCTCGTCATCAGCTGCCCCTGCGCGCTGGGCCTGGCCACACCGGTGGCCATCATGGTCGGCACCGGAATGGGAGCAAAAAATGGCATCCTGTTCAAAACCGCAGCGTCTCTGGAGGAAACCGGCAGGGTGAAGACCGTTGCACTGGACAAAACCGGCACCATCACCGCAGGCCATCCGTCCGTAACGGATGTTGTTCCCGCTGACGGCATTGCGCAAAATACGCTTTTGCGCCTTGCGGCATCCCTGGAAAAGAACAGCGAGCATCCCCTGGCAGAAGCGGTTCGTCTGGAAGCCGAAAAACGGGGCGTTGCCGCGTCGGAGGTTGATGGCTTTGAGATCCTCCCCGGCAACGGGCTTGTGGGCATGCTGGACGGCAAGCCGCTCCTGGGCGGCAATCTGCGATTCGTTTCGGAGCGTGCAGACATTTCGGATGACACGAAAAACACCGCCGAAGCCCTTGCGGATGCGGGAAAAACACCGCTTTACTTTGTGTATGACGGCCAATTCATCGGTATGATCGCCGTTGCCGACACGGTGAAGGCCGACAGCGCCCAGGCCATCCGGGAGCTGCGGAAAATGGGCATCAAAACCGTCATGCTCACCGGCGACAACCGGCGCACCGCCAGGGCGATCGGCGCACAGGTGGGCGTGGACGAGGTCATTTCGGGCGTGCTTCCCGATGGCAAGGAGGGTGTCGTCCGCAAATTGCAGCAAAGCGGCAAGGTCGCCATGGTGGGTGACGGTATCAACGACGCGCCTGCGCTCACCCGGGCAGACATCGGCATTGCCATCGGCGCCGGGACGGATATCGCGATCGATGCCGCCGATGTCGTCCTGATGAAAAGCAGCCTTGCAGATGTTCCTGCCGCGATCCGCCTGAGCCGCAAAACGCTGACGAACATCCACCAAAATCTGTTTTGGGCGTTCTTTTACAATGCCATCGGCATCCCTGTTGCGGCCGGCGCGCTGATTCCCCTCTGGGACATCCGGCTGACGCCGATGTTCGGCGCTGCGGCCATGAGCCTTTCCAGCTTCTGCGTGGTCACAAACGCTCTGCGGCTGAATTTCGCCAAAATTAAAAGTGAAACCGGAAACGGTCAACCCAATTATGAAACAGAAAAGGAGATCAACAACATGGAAAAGCTCATGAAGGTGGAGGGCATGATGTGCCCGCACTGCGAGATGCACACGAAGAAGGCGCTGGAAGCGCTTGACGGCGTTGCGGAAGCAACTGCCGATCACACCACGGGAACGGTGAAGGTCGCGCTTTCCGCCGAGGTTGCGGACGAAGCGCTGAAGAAGGCCGTCGAGGATGCCGGATACAAGGTTTTGTCTGTCTGAGCGACCGGATCTGCCGGATCGGGCGCTGACGCATCCGGTGAAAGGAAATGGAGCACCCGCGGCGGCTTCGCGTGCCGCAAGGCACTCTTTGTCAAAAAACGCCCTTTGAATCATGGCTTAACAGCGACAAGGAACTAATTCACTTATTAACTGTTAGCTGACGGATTCCGGGGTGCATACGGACAAATCCCGTCTGATTTCTAACAGGAAGTCAGACGGGATTTTCTATCTTAATAACGAACTACGGAGGTACATACCATGAAAGCCTTAATATCTTGTGCTTACAACATGGACAACTGCTGTGTGGAACTGAAATTCACCGATGGCAGTATGATTGCAATCAACACCATTGCCGTGGAAAATGAAGTAGCCGACAATATGTACGAGCGTTCTGAGTTGGACGATCTTATCTATAAGCCACTTGATTAAACTACTTGAAGCGGTATCCGAGTCTGTTTTGATTCGGATACCGTTTCTTTTTTGCCGTCATTAAAAATAATGGACTTATTCGCATTTTTCTTATATAAT
>CAZDUQ010000078.1:0-6442 GCA_964508665.1 uncultured Oscillospiraceae bacterium
CAGCAAAGCAGAAGGGGAGAAACGCACATGGAATACAGCCAAAAGCCGATTCGCCATCCGCTGGGGACAGCGCCGAAGGAGCAACTGCGCTACACAGTCATTGCCGTCCGCTATCAGGAGCACTGGGTATTTTGTAGGCGCAGGGCGCTGGATACCTGGGAGCTGCCCTGCGGCATCCTTGCGTCGGGCGAGTCACCGCGTCAAGCGGCAGAGCGAACGCTGCGGGAGGAGATCGGTGCCGTGGACTTCACCCTTACGCCCATCTGCTGCTGTCAGCATGACCAATATGGCATGGTGTGGCTTGCGGAGATCCAGACCCTGGGCG
Source organism: uncultured Oscillospiraceae bacterium (assembly GCA_964508665.1). Classification (GTDB taxonomy): domain Bacteria; phylum Bacillota; class Clostridia; order Oscillospirales; family Butyricicoccaceae; genus UBA4644. The sequence goes on from CAZDUQ010000078.1 coordinate 326, forward strand.
CACTGCCCGAAGGCGGGGCCGCTGAGCTTTGTCTGGTGGACACACCGCCCCATGCGCTGACCGATCCCGCAGCCCATATCACCATATATGATTGGGTGCAGGGGTGGCGAAACACCCAGACCGGTGCTGACGAGCTGTGGGATATCTACGACAAGTATCGAAACTTTACAGGTCGCACACACAGAAGGGGAGATCCGCTTTCTGACGGAGAATATCACCTGACGGTGCACATATGGCTGCAAAACCGGGATGGTCGCTTTCTCATTACAAAGCGCGCGCCCAACAAGGGCTATGCCGGTTTGTGGGAATGCACAGGCGGCTCGGCTCTGGCTGGGGATGACAGTCTGTCCGCCGCTGTGCGCGAGGTGCGGGAAGAGACCGGCTTGACCATTCAGCCAAAGTACGGCCGGATCGTACACACTTATCAGGGTTGGGACTGGTTCACCGATGTGTGGCTGTTTCAACAGGAGTTTGACACGGAGGGCGTGGTGCTGCAGCCAGGCGAAACCTGCGATTATCGCTGGGTGACGGCAAAGGAGATCCTGGCAATGAACGACCGGGAGGAAATGGTGCCCTACCGCTATTTGAAAGCCTTTTTGACCGGAGGGATGGAGCATGGCGAAGGATATTGATGAGCTGCTGCGGGATGTTTTCGGCTCAGGCCGCGGCCGGACGCTTTCTACCCAGCGGGCGGAAAGCTATCTGGCAGAGAGCAAGAAAATGAGCGACGGTCTGGCCGCGCTGGAAAAGCAGCAGGAAAAGCAGAATGCCCGCTTGCAGGAGCAGCTGGAGGAGCTGAAGAAAATGAGCGGCGAGCTGGATTTTGACGCGATCCAGCAGGAGGTGGAGCGTGATTTCGGTATCCGGTCTGTCAACGCCGGTGAGACCGTTGCCAAAACCACCGATGAACGTCCCGAGGCGCAGCGCCTGAACGAACTGCTGCCGCGCCTCTCCGGCGCGCTCATCGGCCAGGATGCCTTTTTGAAGAAGCTTGTCATCGCGCTGAAACGCCCCTATGTTATAGGCTGGGATTCGCCTGACGGCCTGAAAAACGCCATTCTGATTCACGGCGTACCCAATTCCGGGCGGCACACCGCCCTGCGCATCGCGGCGGAGGAGCTGCATCGTGTGGGCTTGCTGGGACATCCGGAAATTCAGGTGCTGGATCTGGCGCTCTATCCCGGGCAAAGCGAGGAAAAGCTTTTTCTGCAGGATCTTTACGCGGCGCTGCAAAAGGATGGCATTCTGGTGCTGGAGCATTATGAGCAATGCCACCCGGCCTTTTTGCAGCAGTTGGCCGAGCTGATCTGCACCGGAAGGTTGAAGCTTGCTTCCCGTTATGTGATGCAGAAGGGGCATCTGGTGGATGCCGGCACCGCACTGAGTGCCGATGCCATCGGCAGTCTGCCGGCCAGCGGGTGCTACCTGGTCATTTTGTCGGAAAAGGGCGTGGACAAGCTGGCCGGTGCCTTTGGCGCCCGGGTTGTGGATGCCCTGGGGGATGTGTGCGCCACCGATCCCTTCTCCCGGGCGGATCTGGAAAAAATCGGCGCGGTGCAGCTGGAAATGCTGCAAAACAGGGCAGAAAAGCAGCTTGGCTTTACAGTGGCAGCAGATCCAGATATCATCTCTCTTTTTGCTGACCAATGCAAACCCAAAAGCGGCGTGGACGGTATGATGTCCTTCCGGGAGGACTGCTTCCGGGCGCTGGCGCAGTACAAGCTGGAAAAGGATGCCCCTCCACAGAACGTAGCCCTGACAAGGGAGGACGGACGGTTGTTCGCTTTGCTGGACGGCATCAAGACCGATCTGCTGTCGCTGCTGCCCGGCAGCTATCGCGGTGAGATCGAGGCCGTCAAGGCCGAAATGGAGCAGATCGTTGGCCTGCGGGAGATCAAAGATTACATCCTGTCTCTGGAGAACAACTATCGGGTGCAGGAGCGCCGCAAGGCGCAGGGCCTGCCGGTCAGCGGCGTTTCCATGCACATGATCTTCACCGGAAATCCCGGTACCGGCAAGACTACCATCGCCCGGCTGGTGTCCAAATATTTAAAGGCCATCGGAGTGCTCTCCGGAGGACAGCTGGTAGAGGTCAGCAGGGGCGACCTGGTGGGCAAATATGTGGGCCATACCGCGCCGATGACCATGCAGGTCATCAAGAGCGCGCTGGGCGGCGTTTTGTTCATCGACGAGGCGTATTCGCTGTATCGCGGCAAGGATGACAGTTTCGGGCTGGAGGCCATCGACACGCTGGTCAAGGGCATGGAGGACAACCGGGATGATCTGATCGTCATTCTTGCCGGCTACACCCGGGAAATGGAGACCTTCCTGACGGCCAATTCCGGCTTACAGAGTCGATTCCCCAATATCATTGAATTTCCCGATTACAGCGGCGAAGAGCTGACCCGGATCGCGGAGATCAATGCCACCTCCCGCGGCTATCGACTTTCCGCAGACGCGCGGGAAGCGCTTTTGGATTATTTCTGCGTGATCCAGGCCATGGGAGATCGTACCAGCGGCAACGGAAGACTTGCCAGAAATATCATCGAAACGGCCATACTGGCCCAGTCGCGGCGTGTCCTCGATCAACTGGAGGCCCCGCTGGATCTGCTGGAAAGAGCTGATTTCGATCTGTTTGAGGAAGAACGGCACTGAGGCGCCGGGCAGCTTGGGCAGTAAGCGAAGACAAAAAGCGGAACAGGCATGACCGAACCCATGCCTGTTCCCAAAACTGCAACATTATCGCTTGATCGGCAGGGCACCTGGCAGCCCTGCCGATTTTGTCTGCTTACCTGCGGCGGGAGAGATTTCCTCCGCCGCATCCGCATCCACTGTTGGAATTACCGACGGCTGTGCCACCGTTCTGCACCTGGCTGCAACAGGGAAGACCGCTCTGCTGCCCCAGGTCGCCCTCACGGGGCGGAAAGAACTCATCCACTGGGAACTGGAAATTCTGGAACAGCGCGCAGGGGTCATCGGCATTGCCGGGGCATTCTTTGCTGGGCATGCAGAAGTCGTAGGCCGGCATCAGCAGCTGGATATCCCGTTCCAGCTTGATGATGCTGAACTGCCCCAGCGTCACATACAGCTGCCGCCCGTCATTGTTGATCACCAGCTCATCCTCAAAGCAGCCGCAGATGTCGGCGGGCACCTCGGCAGAAGGGGCACTGTCACAGCAAATATCCACGACCTTGCTGCCAAGCACCACGGGATCCACCACTTCCACCACGGCCACAGGAAGATTGGTGTTCTCCAGGTTCTGGATGTCGTGACCGTTATCCGTGTAGTTGGAGCTGAAAATGCGTGCGCTTCCCTCACTGCCAAAAAGCACCGTCCGCTTGTCATAGATCGCCAGACCGGTCAGTGTTTTGGGGCGTCCCACACCGCAGACACCGTCCAGCGTGATTCGGTAGAAATAACGCACATCCACCGTGAAGAAGCCGCGGTTGTAATTGATGGGCTCTACATCAATGTAGGTCCACAGCAGTTCTGCCGTCCGGGGCTTGACATTGATGGTGTTTTCCAGCAGTGCCTGAGAGGGTACGGTCAGATAAACGCGCAGATCCTTCAGACATTCCTTGTCCCGGCAGGAGTCGTAAACTTTGCGGGTATGGATACAAACAGCCTCACGAGGCGGGGGATTCCCGCGGAGCGGGCCGGGGGAGACCTTTTCAGGCATAATAGAAACCTCCTGTTTCAGATTGAAGGATACCTTCATCACCACTGTATGCAGGCAGCGGAAAATGGGTGCATCCGCCGTAGCAGGAGCTGCGGCGTTCCCGGCCACCGGTTTTTCTGTCATATTTTGTGGTAATTCATTGAATTGTGGCAGGAAATAAGGTATAATACATAGCATATCAGTTTTGCAAGTGTTCCGGAAAAAATCGAGGTGCGCCATGAAAAAATCACTCTCCGTTTTGTTGCTCGTCTGTCTGCTGCTGTCCTGTTTACCGGGAGCGGCCCAGGCCGCCAGCTATGATCCCGTCATGAAGATCGGCCTGTATTACGACAGTGCCGCACTGGCGGCGGCGAATCTGCAAAATGTCTCCGGCATGGACGAGGGCTACCAATTCGGTTATTATGACGAGGAGCGGGAGTTTGTTCCCACCTATGCCCTGTATGGGGAAAATCAGATCACCGTCTTGAAAAATGCCAATATGTGGCGCACCGGCAGCACCTATTCCGATGTGGAGCTGGTCTATGCCGATCAGGTCATCGGCGCCTATTGTCTGCAGATCGACGATCTTTTCGACGCGGAGGACGCGCAGGACATCCTGTACGAATTGCAGCAGGACTATGGCCTGAAAGCCTATCTCTGCTGCGTGCGCAGCGGCTTCCGCGTGCGGATCGGCACCTGGAGCACCCAGCGGGAAAGCGAAAGCCAGTGGGACGCGCTGGAGCAGCTTACCGGTTACGATCTGGTGCTTCGTGGCCCCAGCAGCACTGGCTACACGGTGGTGCTTACCGGCTCGGGGGAGATCGTTTATCAGTTCGATATGCTGGGGGACTACCCGCTGGGCATCCGCCCACAGAGTGAGCAGACCTGGTTCAAGGGCTATAAATACTACGGCGGCTTTGAGTATTACCGCGCCAGCGGAAACAACATCAATGTGATCAATGTGGTGAGTCTCAGCGATTATGTAAAGGGCGTCATTCCCTATGAAATGAGCCCCTCCTGGCCGGTGGAGGCGCTGAAGGCCCAGGCCCTGTGCGCCAAATCCTACAGCCTGAACAATCTGCACAAGCACGCCTCCAAGGGCTTTGATCTGTGCAACACCACCGATTGTCAGGTGTATTACGGCACCAACAACTCCACTGCGGTCAGCGATGCGGCTGTGGACGCGGTGGAGGGTCTGTTCGTCCTGTACGAGGGTGAGGTCTGCCAGACCTATTACCACGCCTCCAGCGGCGGCTATACCGAGGACGCAGGCAACATCTGGGGTAAGGATATCCCCTATCTGAAAGCGGTGGAGGATACCTATCTGGAAAGCTACCGGCCCTTCAGCTACACGCTGACGCTGGATGACATCACCTGGATCCTGAAGGAGAAGGGGTATATCTCGCAGGCTGTCACGGACATCCACGTCAGCAAATACAGTGCCGTGGGCAATGTGCTTGCGCTGACTGTGACCTTAAAGGATGGCAGCACCAAGACCTTTACCGGTGATCGGGCCCGCACGGCGCTGAACAGCACCACGAAGGGGGTTACCATCGGCAGCCATCGCTATACCATCAACGGCGGCACTGGAGGCGAAACGGTCAACGTCAACGGGGCGGCGGTGTCCATCGATGATCTTTATGTACAGGGCAGCGGCAAAAAAGCACAGTCCATCGATCTGGAGGACGGGGTATACGCGCTGACGGCGAACGGGTTAGAGCAGGCGACCATCACAAAACCGCAGCAGACCACGGTCAGTGACGGGATCTATGTGATCTCCGGAACCGGCTCCGGTCACAATATCGGTATGAGCCAGGAGGGCGCCCGGTCGATGGCCAATCTGGGCTTTACCTGCGAAGAAATCATTGAATTCTATTTCACCGGCGCGACAGTCGGCCATTATGATTCGAATTGAGGCGGAATGCTTTGAAAAAATCTGATTTTTATTACGACCTTCCTGAGGAATTGATCGCGCAGACACCGCTGCTTCAGCGGGATCATTCCCGCTTGATGACACTGAACCGACGGACAGGGGAGATCGCTCACAAACATTTCTATGATATCATCGATGAGCTGGTGCCGGGGGATTGTCTGGTAATCAATGATACCCGCGTCCTCCCGGCGCGGCTTTATGGGCAAAAGACCGGCGGCGGCAGCGCCGCCGTTGAGGTGCTACTACTGGAAAATCTGGAGGGCGACCTCTGGGATTGCATCGTCTATCCCGGCCGACGATTGAAGGAGGGGGCCACCATTTCCTTTGGCGATGGGCAGCTTACCGCTGTAGTAGAGGCCGTCAAGCCGGATGGCAATCGCCTGATCCGTTTTTGCTATGAAGGGATCTTTCTGGAACACCTGGAGCGTCTGGGCACAATGCCGCTTCCACCCTACATTAAGGAAAAGTTGCAGGATCAGGAGCGATATCAGACGGTCTATTCCAAAAACAACGGCTCTGCAGCCGC
>CAZDUQ010000079.1:0-6422 GCA_964508665.1 uncultured Oscillospiraceae bacterium
CGCACCCGCTCATCCAGATAGTTAAAGTCACAGCACTCGTAGAGGCCTACCGCCAGCGCCATAATGTCGTGGCCGGACATGCCGCCGTAGGAGTCGTTGCCGTAGCAGGAAATCTGCTTGACCTTAATACGGATGCCCACGTCCCGAAGGAGAGTTCCGTCGGGAGCAAAGTCGGAGAACTTCTTCCAGAAGTACCCCTTATCCCTGAAGGCCAAAATGCCGCCCATATTGGCATGACCGTCCTTTTTCAGGGAGGCGGTGAAGCCATCGCAGTAGGAGAACATCTCCTTGGCAATCTCGGGGATGGACTTGTCGGCGTATCCCTCTTCATTCATCTTGATGAAGTAGCAGTTCTCAGCCCAGCGAGCCGCATCCAGCATGAAGGGAATCTCATAGCGGTGGGCAATGCGGGCGGTCTCCCGAATGGAGTGCATGGACACGGCCTGACCGCAGACGGTGTTGTTGGTGACGGTGGTGTAAATCATGGGGATGTTCTCGGGCCCCACAGCGTCAATAAGCTGCTGGAGCTTCTCCAAATCCATGTCCCCCTTGAAGGGATTCTTGGGATAGGAGCCGCCCTCGGGAACCTCAAAGAGAAGCTCCTTGTGGAACAGGTTACGGGGGATGGAGCCCATCTGCTTGATGTTGCCTTCGGTGGTGTCAAAATGACCGTTGGAGGGAATAGTGAAGGCTTTGCCGGGGTACCGCTCCGCCATGATTTGCTTTACAATCTCAAAGAGAACGGACTCTGCCGCACGCCCCTGCTGGAGGATGAAGGCGTTGGGACGCTCCAGCTGAGCGGCGCCGCCGTTAAACAGGCCGCCTTCGTACTCGCACAGGTACACTTCATCCATGAGCTTTTCCACATCCCGACAATCCGTGCGGATCAAATCCAGAATGCGCTTGGGGTGGTCGCCCCGCTCCATGCAGTCCCGGAGGGTATCCAGAAGCACATAGTAGCCGGTGTTGCGGCCGTAGCTTTCGTCTCCCAGCATCATGGCGGCCCACTGCTTATCCGTCATGGCGGTGGTGCCGGAGTCGGACAGCATGTCCACCGTCAGCATGGCGGCAGGGAAGGCAAACTCGTTGTAATGGGTGGCTTTCAGAGCCCGCTCCCGCTGTTCCACGGTGACTTCGGGAATGTCCCGTACCACATAGGAAAAGTGATGGGGGGTGGGCACGTTCAGGGGATAGGTGTTAGACAAGATACTGACCTCCAAAAAGTATATTTGAAGATACCCCGGTCATCGGAGGAGACCCCCGACTGGCGGACAGTATGATTCATCTTTCTATACGTATAGTGTACCATTCTCCACGCTTCTGCGCTACCCGGGAAAGAGAATATATTATTTGCGAGAGGGATTTTCTGCCGCAGAGGCGGGGCGGCGTGCTCCCCCACGCCATGTGCCCCCCATTCCCCTTCGTCTTCCGCAAACCTCCCTAATTCATTATGGCTCTGCTGCCATCCAGAGCGTTGATGCCCACGCCGGTTGTGGACATGTAATCCCCGTCAAAGTACCAGTCCACCAGCATGACCCAAACCGGCATTAAATAGGCTTTATCGGGCTCGTCCTGCACCTGTTGGGGGATAACAGTCAGCACCATCTTGGTCATTTCTCCCTTCCAGAAATCGGACTCCATCCAGGAAATGCCGGCGGTCAGCAGTTTTTTCGCATTTTCCTGAATCTGCTCAAAGTCCATGAGTTCCACATTCTGGGAAGCAATACCGGTGATTTCCATAGGCATACTCCAGATGAAATACTCTACGCCGGCTTCGCTTATATACACCACTACCTTTTCCCCCTCCCATGTAGGACTGTACTGCGTATCATCCTCGTACCGGAACAGCCCTTCAGATAGGTTGGAGGTGTTAACAGGGACATATCCGTAGGAAGACATCAGAATGAAATACCATCCTTGACTAATTTCCTGCCGATATAAAAAGTTGAAATACCGAGCAGGATATACAGATTCCACACTGAATCCATCTATTCCCATGTCCTGCAAAAATGCGTCCAGCACTTCCTCCGCTTGTTCAAGGGGAAGTGTAGGTTCCACAGTGACTTCCCCTTCCCCATCATAAGCACCATCAATTAAACCAATAGACCCATCAGATAATGTAAAATCAGCTACATGCACCTGGCTCATATAGTGGGTCATAAACTGCATGTAATTGTTTAAAAAAATAATGTGACCCAGATTGCCATCTCCAGTGCGAACCACATAAAAACGTTCCGTGATGGAAGAAATATGATCCGTCTCCGTGTAGCTGCCTTCCGGGGTCTCCTGCATGTGTCTAAACATGGCTTCTGCATACGCTGTAAAGCCACGCTCATTTAAGGAGGCGATAGCCTTTGCATATTCCTCAGGCAAAGCCTTATCACCCTCTCGAATACCTGTTACATCGGAGAAAAAAATATTGGCTAATGTTTCCACCTGCTCACTGCTGAAATTTGCTCGGGTACCTTCATAAACCGGAAGGACGCCTTTGCCGCCAAACACGATATCCGCATCAATGGTAAGATCCACGTAGGCCTCAATCTTATCATTCCAGTGGTCGGGAATGGTTGCCATATAGGCATCCACTTGTTCTTTATAGTCTTCTGCTTCCTCCGGTGCCGGTGTCTGCTCTGCGGGAATGGCAGTGCCAGACCCCAGCTTTTCTTTAATAACTTCCGAATCCCGGCTTACTACCACTTCTTCCTCCGGGGTGGGCTGGCAGGCGGTGCAGGCAATCAGGAACAGCATTGTTAGAAACAGACAGCTGATTCTTCTCATATGATTTCCTCCTTTGAGTGAGTGACAGCCCCGCTACTACATAGAGCGGGGCTATATGTATGCTGACTATTATGAAACGGTACCTTTGATAGTACCTGCGGTTTTCAGATACCATTCTGTCCCGTACTTGGGATTGTAGATTTGCAGCCTAATGATTGAGTATCCACTCAGACCGCTAACAACGCCTGTAGGAAAAGTTCCTGTGTCAGCAAGCCAGATATCTTGGTTAAAGGATGAAATTTTGTTTCCTTCTTCATCGGCAAGATAAGAAACATGATGACTTGCCAAATCCTCAACGTCTGAGTCTTCCGTGCAAAATTTGCTATAGGAAACCACATCCTCAATCTTCATCCAAGTCTCAGATGCGCTCTTGGAAACGTATCTTGAAGTGGTAAACTTATGCTTTACCTTTCCGGCAGTATATGGGGCACTGCTGGTGCCACGTGCGTCTGCAAAGCTGCTGACGGCAGAAGCAACGAGCATCATAATGACCAACACATAAGCAACGACTTTCCTGTTTTTCATTTTGCAACTCCTTAACAATTTTTTGGTCTTGAAAATTGGTTCTTAAGGTGCTATCATGAAAATAACCTTTGCATGATAACACCACAACGTGGTGAGCTTGGCTGGCTCATTCGTGTAAAGGTTTTTTCTTTTCTATCCCAGTGTCCTCCTTTATGGTTTTTTCCTCTTATTCCACTTTTTCTCAATGAAATTTATCACTATGAACATTGCTTGTCAACATATTACTTGCATAGCAAAGTGCTTTATAGCATTGTCCTTATCTTTGAGCGTTCTCCCCTCGTTTCTTCTTTTACGTGATTATAGCATCGAGATGTCACAGAGTTGTGACTTTTTGAAAAAAGTAGCCAAACGAGCGGGGGGTGGGGCGGCGGCGAACTGCTTTGCAGTTCCCTTTGGGCTTTGCCCAAAGGGTTCGTTAGAAAAAGGCGCAGCCTTTCTCTAACGAACCCCGCCGCCCCGGCGTGCTCCCCCACGCCACTTTCGATCCCTCACTTCTTCCCGTTTCCCTGCTTCGCAAACGATATAAAGGCGGGACTCACATTCCCTGCTTCAGATGAATCACACTGCCGTCGATGGCGTTGAGCGCAAGCAGAAAAGTGTTACCCTGAAATAAACCGCCATTATCATAGGTATAGTGTACTACCCAGCTGGGAACCTGCCAGACCTCGTTGCTGTTAGGCCGTTGAATGAGCAGGCCCGATAAAAGCACTCGCTCCACCTGCACCTTCCCTCCGCTGGCGGCGCAAAGTATATGTAACTGATTTACAATGTGCTCCTGCATTTTTTCTCTGCTTAGTATAGCAACATTTTCATTCAGCAACTCTCCAAATTCCACTGGATCCTGCACATAAAACTTTCGAACGTTGCCATCTGCATCGATAAAAATATATGCATATTCCATGCTCCAAGGAGCGGAATAACTCTTTTCGTCTGCGGAAGTAGAAGGCTTTTCCTGCAAAAGAGAATATTCGGCAGGCATGTATGCTTCCCCACCCAACTCGTAATACAGAATCCAGCCGGTGAGCAGAATCCGAGTTCCCTGAATGGCTCTGGCTTTTTGCACGGAAGCCAACTGTAAATTCTTTATTCCGGCTTTCTCCATGGTTTCAGCAGCAATTTTCTCTGCTTCCTCCTGAGAAATGCCGTTAACAGTTATGACAGTTCCTGGAGGCTCTTTTTCCATAGCTTCCCCCTGCCTGACGTTGCTTTCGTTTTGAATTACCGCCTTTCTATCCATATCAAAGGAAATGGCGGCATACCGTTCAGTAGCCCCGACTCGATACATAAAGCCAGTGGCGGTGCGATAGTAGCTGTTGTGAGGCAATTTTGTAATGGGGGAAATTCTAACCCACTCCGGGCTTCCCTTTTCCCGAATCTCTTTGCACACCTGCGCCCAGTAGGCAATGTCTTCCTCCTGCCCCTCATAAGGTTCATACCAACCGCCTTCGTCTGATTCTACCCAGGCTCCTTTCATGACCCCGTTCAAATTCGCTTCCGCTTCCTCAAGTGTCATTTCCACGCCGGTCATTTCCGCTGCATCTGCCAGAAAAGGCTCTGCGAAGGCATTTACCCAGTCAGGGTCGATGGCCTTTTTCGTGGCTCGCCTCACTGGGCAGGCAGTTCCATCACCCACTTCAAATGAAGCATTCATTTCAATGACTAAATCTCCGTATGTGAAACTGTCTACCCACGTTGCATTGATAAAGGAAGAGAAATTTTCACTTTTAACAGAAACAGCTTCTTCAGATACATATCCCTGCGGAACTGGCGTAGCTACTACAATGGCTTCCAACTGTCCGTCTCTCTGATTCACAACCGGTTCCTTTTCGGGGGTGGGCTGGCACCCTGATAAGGTACCAGCCCATAAGAAAATGATGGCAGTGCTGATAATAATTTGTGTTTTCATCTAAACAAGCACATTCCTTTGGATTCCATATTGTAGGAGCTGCCGTGAGCATTAAATATTCTGGCGGTTAAATACGTATACTGGTCTATTGTATCCCAATCTACATTAGGAAATCCCCCCAATCATCATCAGAAGTGGCTACTGGCAGAATGGAATAGCCACTAAGATACCCTTGGAAGGTACCACTGGAATTTGTATATACCAGCCTCGCCTTCAAATACAGTTCATCATCACTTACAGCGGGAGAGTACTCAATCTCCGAAGCCATAATCCAAAGCCGAGTCCAAGTTTCCTCTTCCTCTTTCCATACGCCTTCGTGGACAGTAAAAAGATTCCGACATACTGTAGACGACCAGCCAAAGGGCGGATTGGGAGCATACGCAAGCGCAGGGATGGCCATTACCAGCAGAATGGTGGCAAGGGCAAGGCACGTGAGTTTCTTCTTCATGGATACTTTCCTCCTTAGAATAAATTGGTTGCAATTTTGTTCTTAAGGTGCTATCATGAAAATAACCTTTGCATGATAACACCACAACGTGGTGAGCTTGGCTGGCTCATTCGTGTAAAGGTTTTTTCTTTTCTATCCCAGTGTCCTCCTTTATGGTTTTTTCCTCTTATTCCACTTTTTCTCAATGAAATTTATCACTATGAACATTGCTTGTCAACATATTACTTGCATAGCAAAGTGCTTTATAGCATTGTCCTTATCTTTGAGCGTTCTCCCCTCGTTTCTTCTTTTACGTGATTATAGCATCGAGATGTCACAGAGTTGTGACTTTTTGAAAAAAGTAGCCAAACGAGCGGGGGGTGGGGCGGCGGCGAACTGCTTTGCAGTTCCCTTTGGGCTTTGCCCAAAGGGTTCGTTAGAAAAAGGCGCAGCCTTTCTCTAACGAACCCCGCCGCCCCGGCGTGCTCCCCCACGCCACTTTCGATCCCTCACTTCTTCCCGTTTCCCTGCTTCGCAGACAGTAGCCGTATTATTTGAAAATCATAGTGCCGTCCAGAGCATTGATGAGCATGACGCTCTCGTCACAATACATCTCTTCCTCATCATCTCCCAGATAGAATATGGCCCAAACGGGGATACGGTAGGCGCCCTCCGAGTCATCCTTCACCTGTACAAAGCAGGAGGTCAGCACTACCCGCTTTACCAGTAGTTTGCTGGTGCCGTAAGAACTTGGATTTTCTACCCATGAAAATGCTAAAGTAAAAT
>CAZDUQ010000080.1:0-6289 GCA_964508665.1 uncultured Oscillospiraceae bacterium
TGGGCTCAGCAACGACAACGAAGTTGTTCAGCTTGCTGAAGGGCGTGTAAGCGGCACCGGGGCCGGACATATCGATGATGCCCTCCTGGAAGCCGACGATCTTGCCGGCGGTGACAACGGCCATGCCGCGGAGGACATGGGTCTTGCCGGAGCCGACGGTATCCACCTTGGAGACAACGCCGGGGAAGATCCCGCCGCCGCCCTCGACCTTGACGCGGGGCTCGATGACATCCTTCACAGGGGTGATGCGGACGCTCTCGCCGGGCTTGGCGATGTCAAACGAGAAGTCCGCGACCCAATCCTTTACGTCGTCCTCTTCATACATGAAGGCCTTGACGGCTTCGGGATCCACATAAAGGGTGCCGTTTTCAACTTTGCATTCCTTTGAAAATTGAATGTCCGAGATTTGGATATAACCCAGTTCCAATTTCAAAGCGAACACCTCCTTCTTTCCTTTTTAGTAGTGGTTTCTGTTACTAAGACCTGCCACTGCGTCCAGTCCGACAGCGCCGCAGAGCAGGGTATAGTCGATCAGGCGAAAATCCCTGAGCACCCGCTCCGGCAGCTCCCGCCGTATGGGCGTGAACTTATCGAAGGCCGCGATACTGTCGGAGATGATCATGGCTTCATCCGGCTCCATTCCCCGTTTTTTTTTGGAGACGATGATGGATTTGTAGGGCGTCTCGTTGGGCTTGACGCTCCCCGACAGTGGGTGGGTGTACAGGCGGTGGCCGCCGTAGACCAGATCCCGCACCTTCACCAGGATCTCCCGATAGGAGACGGCCTCGTAATCCACGGCATAGGCCGGGGGGAGGCATTCGGTGACAAGAGGATTGTTGGTGACCACCAGATAGGTGCTGATGCTTTCCATGGAGTCCCTCCAAAAAAACAAAAAAACAGATCGAACCCGCAGCAAAATACCGCCGTTCGCTCTGTTTCTTAGCCGGTCCGCACAGGCGGAAGCCTGTTTGCGGGCTGCTGACCTGAGAGATTCCCCCGGTATGCCGGGGTTGCTCCGTCGGTGCTTTCGCTCTTCAGAGTTTTGTCCGCTTCCGGTCCCATATGCCTGAGATCTTCACCCGGCGGTTGGCGACCGCCGCGCTTATTCCTTCGGCTCCGCCTGTGGCGGAATCTCCCGAAAGCATCATCCAAAAATATATGACTATGCTATGCGCACAGTTTACACTCTAATTTTATCAATCCTGCCGGGAAGCACAAGCAAAACCGACAAGCTATTTGAATTTTTTATGGAAACAATTTCAAGAAAAAATCTATAATTGCCAATCCACCAGCCAATGGTCAGCGGCGGGCGGCCAGCAGGGCCGCGATGGCCTCCACGGCGGTGTCGATCTCTGCAAAAGCGGTGGCATGGCCGGGGACGAAACGCACCGTGCCCTGTGGGAAGGTGCCCAGCGTTTTGTGGGCGGAGGGGGCGCAGTGCAGGCCGCAGCGGGTCAGGATGCCGTAGCGATCCTCCAGCGCGAAGGCGGCATCGGCGTTGTCCATAGTGCGGAAGTCCACCGACACCACGCCGGTGCGACCGGTGCAGTCGGGACGGCCCACCACCCGCAGGCCCTCCAGCCGTGAAAAGCCCTCCAGCAGGCGGGCGGTACAGGCCAGCTCGTGCTCCCGGATGGCATCGATGCCCTGCTCCTCCAGCCAGATCAGAGCGGCCCGCAGGCCGAAGATGCCGGGGAGGTTCTGGGTGCCGGGCTCAAAGCGGTCGGGCAGGAACTCGGGGACGGTTTCCAGATGGGAGATGCTGCCGGTTCCGCCGGAGAGCAGCGGTTCCAGCTCAGCGGCCATATCATCGGTAATCAGGAAGCCGCCGATGCCCTGGGGGCCCAGCAGGCCCTTGTGTCCGGCGAAGGCGATGGCGTCCACCCCCCAGTCGGTCATATCCACCGGCAGGATGCCGGCGCTCTGGGCGCAGTCCACCATGGTGCGGATGCCCAGCGGGCGGCAGACCTCAGCCACGGCCTTTACCGGCAAAACGGTGCCGCAGACGTTGGAGGCGTGGGTCATCACCAGGGCGCGGACACCCGGCTTGGCCAGCCGCAGGAAGGCGTCAAAATCCAGCGAGCCATCCTCATGGCAGGGGATGACCTGTACCCGGACACCGGTGCGCTCCAGCTGGCGCAGGGGGCGCATGACGGCATTGTGCTCCATGGAGGTGGTGAGGACGGTATCGCCAGGGCGAAGCAGACCCTTCAGCAGGAAATTCATGGAGGCGGTGATGCCGGAGGTGAAGATGACATTTTCCGGCCGGTCAAAGCCCAGCAGGCGGCACAGCCGCTCCCGGGTGTCCAGCACGGTTCCGGCGGCCGAATAGGCGACCTCATAGCCGCCGCGGCCGATATTCACGCCAGTGTTCCGGATGAAATCGCACATGGCTTCGCCCACGCCGGGGGCCTTTGGAAAAGAGGTGCTGCCGTTGTCCAGATAGATGGTATCCATGGGTCACCGCTCCTTGCTTTACAAGACAGGATGTGATAAAATGTGAAGGGAGAACGCGCGTCATCTGACTGAATTTTCTCTAACATAAAGTATACCACGAATTTAGCGTTTGGCGATGGCTTTCATCATTTTGTTTTTGAATAACGCAGTTTTTATTTGTTTATCCTATGACATACACGGTATTTCCCTTTTATTGCGTTTTCTGATGTGTCCGGTGTTCATCGAAAATAACAGTTGTACAACCGGGGAAAAGAGGGATAAAGTATAAGTATCGTGATCTGACAGATTATGAGAGATTTGGAGGAAACAAACATGAAAGAAAAAAGAAACCTGCTGATCGGCGGCGGCCTGGTGGGCCTGATCGCCGTGGCGCTGGTGATGCTGGGCAACCCCAAAAACATGGGCTTCTGCATCGCCTGCTTCATCCGTGATATCGCCGGTGGCGTGGGGATGCACAGCGCGGCCGTGGTTCAGTACGTCCGGCCGGAGATCATCGGCCTGGTGGCCGGTGCCTTCATTGTGGCGCTGCTGAAGAAGGACTTCGCCCCCCGGGGCGGCTCCTCTCCCCTGACCCGCTTTGTGCTGGGCTTTGGCGTTATGGTGGGCGCGCTGATCTTTTTGGGCTGCCCCCTGCGCATGGCGCTGCGCATCGCCGGCGGTGACCTGAACGCCGTTGTTGGTCTGCTGGGCTTTGTCGTAGGCATCCTGGTGGGCATCGTGTTCCTGAAGCGGGGCTTCACCCTGGGCCGTGCCTATCGGCAGAGCAAGCTGGAGGGCGTTGCCATCACCGGCATCAACGTCGCCCTGCTGGTGCTGCTGGTGGCCTTCCCCGTGGTGCTGAAGTTCTCTGAGAGCGGCCCGGGCTCCATGCGCGCTCCCATCATCGCCGCGCTGGCCGCCGGTCTGATCGTGGGCGCCATCGCTCAGCGCACCCGTCTGTGCATGGTGGGCGGTATCCGTGACGTCATCCTGTTCAAGGACTGGACGCTGGTGTGCGGCTTTATCGCCCTGATCGTGCTGGCGCTCATCGGCAACATCGCCACCGGCAACTTCCATCTGGGCTTCACCCAGGGTCTGAACGAGGCCGGTGAGGTTGTGGGCCAGCCCGTGGCACACACCGAGCACATCTGGAACTTCCTGGGCATGACCGTTGTGGGTCTGGGCTCCGTGCTGCTGGGCGGCTGCCCCCTGCGTCAGCTGATCCTGGCCGGTGAGGGCAACACCGACTCTGCCGTCACCGTTCTGGGTATGTTTGTGGGCGCTGCCTTCTGCCACAACTTCGGTCTGGCTTCTTCTGCCAGCGGCACCACGGCCAACGGCCGCATCGCCTGCATCCTGATGCTGGTGGTCATGCTGGTCATTGCCGTCTGCAATACCAAAAAATCCAAAGCCTGATTTTTGAAAGGAGCAATTACCTATGGCTAAGATCACTGTTGATGCCCGGGGCCTTTCCTGCCCGCAGCCCGTGGTTCTCACCATGGAGGCGCTGAAACAGCCCGCCGAGAGCTATGAGATTCTGGTGGACAACCGCACCGCCCTGAACAATGTTTCCCGCTTTGCCAAAAACGCCGGTAAGGAAGTCTCCTTCACCGAGTCCGGCGAGGACTTCGTCATTGAGGTCAAATAACCCATGCAGACCTATATCGCCACCTTTTTCTCCCACTTTGGAGCCATCCGCTTCAACAGAAATCTGAAGGAGCGGGGGATCACCGGGCGTCTGATGCCCGTGCCCCGGCGGGTCAGCTCCTCCTGCGGGACCTGCGTGCGGTTTGAGGCCGAGTCCGACACGGCCGTCCGCGACGAGGAGCTGGAGCAGCTGTTCCTGGTGGAGGGCGAAAGGCTGACGATGCTGCATTCCAACCGATAAGCCCTTTACTTATTTTTTCTTTTCCTTTTTTCCAAGTGATTTCTGATTGAAAGCCGCTCCGGGCGCAAGTCCGGGGCGGCTTTTCTGTTTGCCGAAAAAGCGTGAGGCCCCATGGGTGCTCCCGCCGCCGACTCAGGAGCGGTCGCCGGGGCGGAACAGCAGCGCCGCCAGCATGGAAAAGCCCACCGCCGCCGCGATGCCCCCGGCTCCGGCCGTCAGTCCGCCGGTAAAAACGCCCAAAAGCCCCTGCTCCGCCACCGCCGCCTCCACGCCCCGGGCCATGGTATAGCCAAAGCCCAGCAGCGGGACGGTGGCACCGCAGCCGGCGAAATCCACCACCGGGCCCCATAATCCCAGACCGGTGAGGAGCACTCCCAGCACCACATAGGCGCTGAGGATGCGGGCCGGGGTCAGGCGGGTGCGGTCGATGAGCAGCTGGCTCAGGGCGCAGATCAGCCCGCCCACCAGAAAGGCCTTCAGATAGATCATACCGTTCCCCCTTCCAGCCGGATCAGATGGCAGATGCCCGGGATGGACTCTCCCTGATTGGAGGACACCGGACTCATCAGCGCGCCCGTGCCGCAGAACAGCACCCGACGCAGCTTTCCCTCCGCCAGATCGGGCAACAGCCGCCCGCTCAGCACCGCCGCCGAGCAGCCGCAGCCGGATGCCCCGGCGTGGACATCCTGACTGTCGTCGAACAGCAGGCAGCCGCAGTCCTGATACCGCGCCCCCAGAGGCGTGCCGTCCCGGCGGAACAGCTCCTCCACCAGACCTTTGCCCACCCGGCCCAGGTCGCCGGTGGCGATCAGGTCGAAATCCTCCGGCCCGGTGCCGCTGTCCCGGAAGAAGGTGCGCAGCGTCTCATAGGCACTCTGAGCCATGGCGGCCCCCATGTTGGCGCTGTCGGTGACACCGGGGTCATAGATCCGCCCCGCCGTGGCCGCCGTCAGACGGACGGGGGCCTTTTTGTCCGAGAGCACCACCGCGCCGCAGGCGGTGGCCGTCCACTGGGCGCAGGGCGGCCGCTGGCCGCCGTATTCCAGCGGATAGCGGTACTGCCGCTCGGCGGAGCAGAAGTGTGAGGAGGCCAGGCACAGCGTTCTGCGGGCAAAGCCCCCTGCCGTCAGCGCCGCGCCCAGAAGGAGGCTTTCGGCCATGGTGGAGCAGGCCCCGTAAAGGCCCAGATAGGGCAGGCCCATGCCCCGCATAGCGAAGGCGGTGGAGATGCACTGGTTCAGCAGGTCGCCCCCCAGGGCGCAGTCCAGCTGGGAAAGCTCCAGCCCGCGCTTGCTCAGGGCGGCATCGCAGGCCAGCTCCACCATGCGACTTTCGGCCTGCTCCCAGGTCTTTTTGCCGAAGCGGTTGTCCCGGGCAACATAATCAAAGCAGGGTCCGAGAGGGCCCTGTCCCTCCTTCTTTCCCACGGCGGAGCCCCAGGTCTCTACATATACCGGTGTGGGAAAAAACAGCGTATCCCCCCGGCGGTTCATGCCAGCACTCCTTCCAGCCAGAGCAGCAGACCGTAGACCATGGAGGCGGCGGTGCCGAAGCTGAGCACCGGGCCGGCGATGGAGAACATTTTGACACAGGTGCCCAGGACGAAGCCTTCGGTGCGGAACTCCATGGCGGGGGCGGCGATGGAATTGGCAAAGCCGGTGATGGGCACCAGCGTACCGGCTCCGGCACGTTTAGCCAGCTTTTCGAACAGGCCCAGGGCGGTGAGCGCCACGCCCAGAAGGATCAGCGACACCGACACCGCCGTGCCGGCCGCCTGCTCCTCCAGCCCGGCGGAGAGATACAGCGTCTTCAGCACCTGTCCCAGCAGGCAGATGCCGCCGCCGGTGACAAAGGCCGCCGGGACGGTGCGGCGGGAGGGGGAGGGCGGCGCCAGCCGCCGGTAGAGGGCCTGATATTCCTTGCGATCCAGCTTCATGTAACATTCACCTCATGGCACAGTGTTCC
>CAZDUQ010000081.1:0-3140 GCA_964508665.1 uncultured Oscillospiraceae bacterium
CGGAGTAAATTACACCAGCATCAGCAGCGTCCCGGCGACGATCCCCACAAGGCCGCAGGCAGCCTTTTTCGTCAGTTTTTCATGAAAAACCACATAAGAAAAGCCGATGGTGACCAGAATGCTGAGCTTGTCAATGGGAACCACCACACTGGCAAGGCCGTCCTGCAAGGCTTTATAATAGCACAGCCAGCTGGCGCCGGTGGCAAGGCCCGAAAGGCAGATGAATCCCAGCTCCTTTTCAGGCACCTGACGCACAAGCTGCCCCTTTCCGGTTACCAGCACCATCACCCAGGCCATGATCAAGACCACGATGGTGCGGATGGCGGTGCCCAGATTGGACTCCACGCCGGAGATGCCGACCTTGCCCAGAATAGAGGTAAGACTGGCAAAAACGGCAGAGCCCAGCGCATACCACAGCCAGCGAAGGCCCTTTTTTCCGCTGTCCGTTCCGGATTTTTTCTCGATCATCAGCAGCGTTCCGACGGCGATGAGCACAACGCCGATCAACTTCGACACACTGACTCTTTCGTTCAAAAAGAGGAATGCCAGTAAAATCGTCAGCACCGTGCTGGATTTATCAATGGGAACCACCTTGTTGATGTCCCCCAGCTGCAACGCCTTGAAATAGCACAGCCAGCTGGCGCCGGTAGCCAGACCCGAAAGGATCAGAAACAGCAGGGTCTTCCCGTCAAGATGGGTCAGCTGTCCCTGCGATCCCACCAGAAACACCATGAGCCAGGAAAAGGCCAGCACCACAATGGTGCGAATGGCGGTGGCCACGGTGGAATCGGTCTTCCGGATACCGCACTTGGCCAGGATCGAGGTCAGACCCGCAAAAACGGCCGACCCCACAGCAAAGAGCATCCACATAACAATCCATCTTCTTTCTCTGATCGATACAGATAAACAACATCGCGGCGTCTTCGTGCAGGACGCCGGAGCATTTCCGCGCAAAACGCGGGGCAGCGGCGTTTATTGCGCCAGCAGGAGGTCCACCACCAGACGGCGGAGGGTCTCCCGCTCCAGCATCTCATCTGTGAGGGCCTCCAGCACTACCTCTGTGGTGCTGCCGTACTGCTCGGCCATCAGGTCGGCGGTACGGCGGCGGGC
Source organism: uncultured Oscillospiraceae bacterium (assembly GCA_964508665.1). Classification (GTDB taxonomy): domain Bacteria; phylum Bacillota; class Clostridia; order Oscillospirales; family Butyricicoccaceae; genus UBA4644. The sequence continues at coordinate 1,111 of CAZDUQ010000081.1, forward strand.
GCGGTCGTCGGCCTCCAGCCCCTCGACCCGGGCGATCTCCCGCAGCAGCACCTGCTGCCGCAGACGGTACACCGCGCTGCTGCGGGCGGTCTGGTCAAAATCCTCCTGAGAAAGCTTCATCTGCTCCAGATATTTTTCCATGCTCATGCCCTGACGATCCAGCCGCTGGCCGAACTCCACCAGCATATCGTCGGTTTCCTTCCGGATCATGCTTTCGGGGAGCATACAATCCATCTGTCCGGCGGCCAGCTTGAGCACCGCCTCGGCCTTTTCGGCACGGTGGGCGGCCTGCTTATCCTCCAGTGCGGACTGCTTCACCTCGGCCCGCAGGGTGGCCAGGTCGGTCTCGAAGAATTCCCGGGCGAAGGCTTCGTCCACGGCGGGCACCTCCACCCGGCAGACGGCGTTGACCTTGACGGTGAAGACGGCATCCTTACCCGCCAGCTCTTCGGAATACTCCCCGGGGAATGTCAGCGGGATCTGCCGGGTCTCACCGGCGGACATCCCCACCATGCCCTGCTCCAGCTGAGGCAGCAGGGTATGGCTGCCCACCTTTACGGCGTAATCCTCTGCCTTGCCGCCGGGGACGGGGCGGCCCTCGGCCAGCGTGCCCTCCACATCAATGTGTACCGTATCTTCCTGCTGTGCGGGGCGATCCAGCGGGATGTGCTTCGCAGCCCGGAGGGCGTACTTTTCCAGCAGGGCGGTGACCTCGGCATCCTCTACCGTGGGCTCCGGCAGGTGCACCCGCAGGTGCTTGTAGTCCCCCAGTTTGACCGCTGGATATTCGTCATACAGGGCAGTGAACAGCAGCCCGTTTTCATCGGTAGAACAATTTTCCACATCCGGGTAGCCCACCACGGGCAGCTTTTGCTCCTCCACCGCCTCCTGCAGGGCCTGGACGCAGCACTGCTGGGCGGCCTGGGGATAGAAGAAATCCCGGCCGAGAGCCGCCTCGGCCTGTTCCCGCGTGACCTGCCCCTTTTCCACGCCGGGCAGCTCCAGCTGGTCGCGGCACAGCTGATAGACGGTCTCCAACGCGGCGGCGAACTCGGCGGGGCTGACCCGGATGGTGAGCTGCCAGCGGCCTTTTTCATTTTTTGCGCATTCCAGCAGTTGCTTTTCCATAGGCTTTGATAACTCCTCGTAATTTTCAGTAATATTTTCTCTGTTCGTTGTCAATTCTGTTGGCCCTTCCGCAGGAATTTACCGGCGCGGAGCTCGGTCTGAACGCCATCCTCCAGCGCGATGCCGCCGCCGATGACCACATGGCGCACACCCTGCGACAGCTGGATGGGATCCAGATAGGTGGAGCGGGGCGCGACGGTGGCGGGGTCGAAGACGGTGATATCGGCCACCTTGCCCACCTCCAGACGGCCCCGGTCGGTGAGGCCGATCATATCGGCAGCCTTGGAGGTGATGCGGCGCACGGCCTCCTCTGTGGAGCACAAGCCGCGCTCCCGGGCCAGTCGGAGGAACTCCGAAATGGCGGCATAGGAGCGGGGATGGGGCATTCCGGGCACCTTTGCGGGATCGCCGGAGTAGGCCCAGCCGTCCGAACCGATGCCCACATCCTGCGACAGGAAGTACAGCATATCCTCCTCGCTCATGACAAAGAAGATGCACCCCGCCCGGGCCTGGGTACGCTCCAGTACGATGGCCGCTGCCTCGGCGTAATCGGTGATGTGCAGCAGCTCCTCGGCCACATAGCGCAGGGTCTTGCCCACGATCTCGGGCCACAGGCCGCCGTCGCTGTTGAACAGACAGGTCTCGGCACGCTCCGCGTTGAAGTAATGGACGCGGATGCCCTCGATGACCTCCTGCCGACGGGGGCCGGCCAGGAATTTCAGCACGGCCCGGCCGCCGCCGTCCTTGCTCCAGTTGGGGCAACGGATGGTCAGGCTGGTGCAGGAGGCGATGAAGGGATACAGATCGGCGGTGACATTGACTCCCTCCCGCCGGGCCTGCTCCAGATGGGCCCACACCTCCGGTGCGCGGCCGTGGACGCGGAAGTTGTCGATCTTCATGTG
>CAZDUQ010000081.1:3240-6262 GCA_964508665.1 uncultured Oscillospiraceae bacterium
CCTCGCAGCCGATGACCCCGGCCCGCAGACTGCCGTGGCCCACCAGAATGGCCTGATTGACCGCCATGGAGTAATCCGATGCCTCGAACCGCTTGACGAAGCTGTCAAAGGACAGGCTGTTCCAGCTGCCGTCGGCCAGCTCGCTGCCGCCGGTCTGCATCCGCTCCGGCAGCGAGGGGAAGGGGCTGTCGCCGCACTGGCCGGTGACCTCGGTGGTGATGCCCTGATACAGCTTTGCAGCGTAGCTGCTGTCCCGCAGGAAGGATGTATCCGAATGCGAATGGGCGTCGATGAAGCCGGGGGCTACCGCCAGACCGGCGGCGTCCAGCTCCTTCTTTGCGGTGCGGCCCCGCAGGTCACCGATGGCGGTGATATGTCCGTCAGTGACGGCCACGTCGGCGGGATAACCGGGCTTGCCGGTGCCGTCGATGACCGTGCCGCCGCGAATGATGAGATCTTCCATAATCAAATCTACCTCCTGTAAGCCGGGAAGTCCCGGGACTGAAGTCGGGTGACGCAAATGTGGTAACAGGTTTATTATAGCGGGTTTGCGTACAGGAAGCAAGACATGACGCCCTTCTTTACGGAAGAAAAAAGCGGCGGCGGGCCTTTCGGCCCGCCGCTTCAGCATATCATATTTCCCTCTGTCAGCGCGATGATCCGACCGCTTCGGTTTTGGAGAGATGGGTAAACAGGCGAACGAGGATGCAGCAGCCGGCCAGAAGCTTGAGCAGGCAGCAGACGGCCTGAAGGGACTCCATCCAGAAGGGGATGCTGCCCTGCAGCAGCCAGGTCAGGGCCGCCTTTCCCACTATGGCCGCGCCTGCGGCCGCATAGATCAGACAGCCGGTTTTCAGGAGGGTGTCTCCCCCGGCTGCGTCACCGGCCAGCGCGCTGCGGTGGCGGCAAAGCTGCAACGCCGTCAGGAGCTGCAGCAGCAGACCCAGTGTAGACAGCGCCGTGGGGAACCACCAGGAGCCATCCCGGCTCATGATCCAATAAGGCACGGCGGCCAGACCGGCCAGCGTTCCGGCGTACAGTGTGACGCGCCAGCCGGTTTTCCCGGGCAAAAGCGACGCGGCGGACAGCAACAACAGATATCCGATCACCACGGGGAAATCCTCCGAAAGGACGGTGGGCGTCCAGAAGACGGTCTCCACGAACTGGGGGTGCATCAGCACGATGGCGATGCCAAAAAAGAATTTTGTCAGATCACGCATGGGGCAGCTCCTTTCTGTAGGCGCCTGCGCCGGAAGCTCACCGCTCCAGCAGTAGCCGGACAAGCGAAAGCAAGTTTTTGAAAATGCCAATTCCCGGGTATACGAAGTTTATTTTGCCAAACAGGCAAAAGGCCTTCTTCGTCTTTGGGTCATGGGCACCCCGCCTGTTCTCGCAGATTGCCCATTGGATCATCAGAAAAACCGCTGCCAGCAGGGCAGCTTTATCCAGGTAGTTCAGCAGGTCAAACAATACGGATTTCATCCTCGATCACATCGCCCGGAAAGCGCAATGCCATCGTGCCGCCGAAAGTGCTGTAAGCGCGCGGCGGACGAAGGTGTGCGCATTGCTCTCAGGCCGGCCTCTCCTTTCCATGATTTGTAAAGCCAGGTCGGGCTTCCCTCCTGCCGCTATGCGGCGAGCTTCCGGCCCATGGGACTCACATCCTTTCGTGTTTTCCGGGTCGGTTGGCAGCGATACTTGCGATTCTTATAAACAGCATACCATGCTTTTGCCGACATTTCCATTGGTAATTATTCACAGAACCTTACGGCGTTTTTTGTGCAAAAGGGAGATTTTGTATTTTGCACTTGCCGTTTGGGCTGCTCTGTGGTATGCTGTATTCGTTGGGCAGTCTTTGCGGACTGCCTGATTTCGCATTTTCGGGCTGGAGAAGCGGCAAAAGAGACGGCGTGGTGATTGACAGAAGGCCGTCTTTCGTGTAAAGTAGAAGCAAATCCAACATAATCGGAGGAAGCATTCATGGCACAAACCATTCAAGGCAAGATCGAGCTGGAGAGCGGCTCGGTGATGGAATTTGAACTGTATCCTGAGGTGGCGCCCAAATCGGTGGCCAATTTTGTCAAGCTGGCAGAGTCGGGCTTTTACGACGGCCTGACCTTTCACCGCATCGTCCCCGGCTTTGTGATCCAGGGCGGCGACCCGCTGGGCAACGGTACCGGCGGCCCCGGCTGGAACATCCCCGGCGAGTTCGCGGCCAACGGCTTCAAAAACGATCTGCGCCACGAGCGAGGCGTGCTGTCCTGGGCCCGGGCGCAGGATCCCAACTCGGCCGGCAGCCAGTTTTTCATCATGGTGGATGATGCGCCCTATCTGGACGGCAATTACGCCGCCTTCGGCCGACTCACCGCCGGGCTGGACGTGGTGGATCAGATCGTGGCCGGGCTGCATGGCCGCAAACCGGTGATGAAGACCGTCACCATCGTGAAATAACCATAGATACGAAAGAAAAAAGCAACCTTCCTGTCCGCCGGTGTGAGACAGGAAGGTTGTTCTGATTTGAAAGCATCGAAAATCCTTGGAGAACGAGCCGGACGATGCCCCTTGAAGGACACCCGAACGCCCCCAGCACAGCCGTTTGGCACAGTCCGGAGGCTCCGATCCGCACAGGTGCAGCTCGGTTCTGCGTTTCGCCCTGTCATCCGTCGCAGCCCGCGAAACCATCAGGTCACCCGCAGATCTTTCCTGCGGCCCCTGCAATCTCCGCGGCCGTGCCGGGCCGGAGCTATTTTCCGAACATCTGCGAACCTCCGGACGGCAGATATCCCAGATCGGTAAACCCCAGCTTCTTCAAAAGCGCCATGCCGGGGAGGTTTGCGGTGTCCGTGAGGCAGACATAGTCCCATCGCGGAAAACGCTCATGCAAATGGGTCATCAGAGCAGACGACGCCTCACATGCGTAGCCTTGTCTGTGTATTTTAACATAAAATGTATACCCAAAAGAGAACGTGCCTTCGTTTGGCAGCACAACGATCTCGCCAATGATGGCATCGCTTTCCTTCAG
>CAZDUQ010000082.1:0-6127 GCA_964508665.1 uncultured Oscillospiraceae bacterium
CGCAATTATTACACCACCGAGTACCTGATCTGGGCCAACGATGCAGCCAAAGCGGTGCTGGGCAATGATTTCGTGGGCGAAGGGCCCACCGTCTCCCCCTGCTATCTGATGAATCTGCTGTTCCAGCAGTGCGGATGGGAGGGCCCGGCCTTTATGCAGGCCATGGACGATCTGCGGCAGGTCTTTCCGGTGGTGACCACCCATGGGGCCTATGTGGTGGACGATGCCTTCGTCACGGAGATCCCAGAGGAGCGGCAGGCGCTGTTCCGGCAATTTGAGCAGCTGCAATATTACTGGCGCAGCCGGTTTCTATATCAGTGACGCGCTTTTGCGCCGTCAGTCGGGGAAAAAGCATTCCGCTTCCCGTCTGGCGGCGCATTTTTCGGCAAACACCGGGGCCCGCTCCTTCCAGATATCGCTGTGATAATTTCGCACACCGGCGGGACACACGGCGATGCACGCGCCGCACTGGATGCACTTCATGGGGTCGGTCTCCCTGGGCTGCGCCCGGGGGATGGCGTGGGCGGGGCAGAGATCGGCGCAGGCCCGGCAGAGGGTGCAGCCGTCGTCCCCGGTGGGATACATCCCGGCTGGCTTGCGCTGGGTCACAGGGGGCTGGGGCTCACCGGGCAGGGTCAGTCTGCCTGCGGGCGGCGATGCCAGCAGGGCGGCGCAGCGGCGGCCAAAGGCCGTCATCGTCTCCACATCCCGCCCGTCAGGCCGACCGGCGGCCACCTGGGGGAAGATGGAGTGCTCCGCCAAAAAAGCCCCGGCGGCAATGACCCGGAAGCCCTGCTTTTCCAGCCGCGCCTGCATCTGGGACAGAGCGTTGTCATAGTGCCGGTTGCCATAGACGGCGACGATGATGGCGGGGGTGTCGTGTCCCCGCAGCTGATCCACCCAGGGCAGACAGATCTGGGGGATCCACCCGCCGTACACCGGCATGGACAGCAGCAGCGCGTCTTCCGCGGGGATGTCCACCGGCCCGGTGGGCGGCTGCCGCAGCCAGGGGCAGGCCCGGCTCTCCAGCCCGATGGCCTCCCGGATGCACTGGGCGCAGCGCTTTGTAGTGCCTTTGGCACTGAAATAGACATTGTGTAACAGCATGGTTCAGACCGCCTTTCGGTGTTTTTTTCATCATAGCCCACAAGTGCGGGCCGGGTCAAGAAATAATCGGATTTTTTTGAAAAAAGGGGTTGACAAACGACTACCTTTTTGGTATCCTGTACCCATGAGTTAGATACGACTAACCAAACCAAATGAACCCCTTTTATCACGGGCCCGTTGCCTCCGGGCGCCGAACCGACGAGCTCAGTCAGCACAGTGTGCTTCGCCATAGGCACCTCTGTAATTGATCTACCTGACCGAAGGATGTCGGAACCGTTACCGCGCGTCTGCGCGGCATGAACAAAGACACACCTCACGGAAAATGCCCTCCCTGCCGCAGCGGGGAGGGTATTTTTCTGCTTCCGACAGCGGAAAACGCGGGGTATTTCCAATCCCCCAAAAGTGTGATATACTGAACACAACTCAACAACAGGAGGCGTGTTTTATGGAAAAGCATCATCGCGGGCTCATCGACCTGCACCTGCATCTTGACGGTTCCCTGTCCCCGGCATCGGTGAAGCAGCTGGCCGCCCTCAGCGGCATCCCCCTGCCCGGAGAGGCCGAGCTGCTGCGGCGTCTGCGGGTGGAGCCCGATTGCCGTGACCTCAATGAATATCTGGAAAAATTTGCCTTCCCCTGTTCTCTGCTGCAACAGGAGGACTGCATCGCGCTGGCGGTGGAAAATCTCTGCCGGGAGCTGAAGGAGCAGGGGCTGCTGTATGCAGAGATCCGCTTTGCCCCTCAGCTGCATCTGCAAAAGGGCCTGACCCAGCAGCAGGTGGTGGCTGCCGCCTGCGAAGGGCTGTCGCGCGTCGATCTCCCCGCCGGGCTGATTTTGTGTGCCATGCGGGGCGGGGACAACCGGGAGCACAATCTGGAGACTGTGCGGGTGGCGGCACGGTATCTGGGAAAGGGCGTGTGCGCCTGCGATCTGGCGGGGGCCGAGGCGCTGTTCCCCACGGAGGATTTTGCCGATGTGTTCGCCCTGGCGCGGCAGCTGGGGGTGCCCTTTACCATCCACGCGGGAGAGGCCGCCGGGCCGGAGAGCATCCGCTGCGCCATGTCCTATGGGGCGAAGCGCATCGGTCACGGCGTCCGCTGCCTGGAGGATCCCGGGCTGGTGGCTGAGCTGGCACAGCAGGGCATCACGCTGGAGTGCTGCCCCACCTCCAATCTGCAAACCTGTATGTTCCCGGACTATGCCGCCTTCCCCCTGAAGCGGCTGCTGGAGCTGGGGGTGCGGGCCACGGTGAACACCGACAACATGACGGTCTCCGGCGTCACCCTGTCCCACGAGCTGGCGGCGCTGGCGCTCACACCCGCGCAGGCACGGCAGGTGGCCGAAAACGCCGCCCGGGCGGCATTTGCCTCCGACACCCTTCGCACCGCTTTGTTGGCAGACATCGCCCGCATTTTCGGGGAATAAAACGGCACACCGCGGAAAAGGCTCCCTCTGACGAGGGAGCCTGTTTTTTCAGAGCGCCCGGCAATGTGGGCTGCGTATCGCGGCGGTCAGCCCCGCTTTTTCCACAGGCGGTGGAGCAGCAGACTCACCGGCAGCATCCCGGCGGCCACCCACAGCCAGCCGTAGCCCTGCTCATACAGCGGCAGCACCCGGGCCAGCAGCGCCGGCAGACCGGCACTGTCCATGGCATAGATCACGCTGACCAGCGCCGTGGCCCCCACCACACAGGGATATACATAAGGGTTGTTCCGCCACAGCCGATGGCTCAGTCCCAGCAGGATCAGCACGATGGCCACCGGATAGATGGCGTTGAGCACCGGCACCGAGATGCTGAGAATGGCGTTCAGCCCCAGATTGCACACCAGGAAGGAGAAGCCGGTGATGACCAGCACCCACTGGCGATAGGACAGGCGGCCGAACAGGGTGGAAAAATACTGGGAGATGGAGTTGATGAGTCCCACGCAGGTGGTCAGACAGGCCAGCGTAAAGATGGCCGCCAGCAGCACCGCGCCGGGGCCACCGAACACCTGACAGACGATCTGCCGCAGGGTCTGGGCACCGTTCTCCTGCACGGCGTACACGCCGGAGGAGTACATCCCCATGCAGGCCAGCATGGCATAGACCACCGCCAGGATGCTCCCGGCCAGCAGACCGGTGCGCACGGTGTGCCCCAGCACCTCCCGCTTTTCGGTGACGTCAAAGGAGCGCAGGGTAGTGGCGATCACCAGACCGAAGTTCAGGGCGGCGATGGCGTCCATGGTGTTATAGCCCTCGGCAAAGCCCTGGAGGAAGGCACCCTTCGCATAGGCATCCCGGGGCGGGGCCACCTGCATCTCGCCCCGCAGCAAAAAGCCAGCGAACAGCACCACCAGCAGCACCAGCAGCGTGGGGGTCAGCACATGGCCGATGCGATCCACCAGCTTGCCCGGATTGAGACACAGCCACAGGGCCACCGCGAAAAAAACCAGCGAATAGACCGCCATCCACAGCGTGGGATGGGCACCCTCCGGCAGATAGGGGGCCACCGCCATTTCAAAGGGGACGGAGGCCGCCCGGGGGATGCCCAGTCCCGGGCCGATGGACAGATAGATCAGCACGGTGAACACCAGCCCAAAGCGCCTGCCCACCAGTTGTCCCAGCCGGTCAAGCCCGTCGAACCGGGCCACCACCACCACGCCCAGCACCGGCAGCACCACCGCCGTAATGCAAAATCCCAGAAGCGCCGCCGCCGTGCTGCTGCCGGCGTTCTGGCCCAAAAAGGGCGGGAAGATCAGATTCCCCGCGCCAAAGAACAGCGAAAAGAGCATAAAGCCCACCGTCACCTTGTTTTTCCTGCTCAGCTTCATCCCTGCATTCTCCTTTGTGTAAAAAATAAAGACCCGCCCCAGGCGCTTTGCCTGAGACGAGTCTCGATGTACGATTCCCGCGGTACCACTCAGCTTGCGGGGCCTTTTGGCCCACGCCACCTTCGGGCTCCAACAAGCCCTATGCACTCACGCAGCCTGCGCGGAGCCCTCTACTTGCCGGACGGCGTTGGAGGCGCTCAGCTCGGAAGGGATGGGATGTGCCGCCGCTGTCTGCCGGGCTTTCACCCACCCCGGCTCTCTGTAAAACGCACCTGCGGACTCCGTCTTCGTCATCGCTTTTATCTGTTTGGTTTTTCGCAGTATAGCACACCTGCCGCCGTCTGTCAAGAGGGAGGTGGTCCCTGGGGGAGATCAACCCCGCCGCCACAGAGAACAGAAGAAATCCCCCCGGATGCGGAGGCATCCGGGGGGAGAGACCGGCACAACGCCGGGGGATCACATCATATCGATGGCGGTGGTGTTATAGGTGATGGTGCAGGCATCCTCCAGCGCGGTCAGGTACTCGTCGTACTTGTCGGACACCAGATCATCCTTGATCTCGGTGAGATAGGACAGGCCCTCGTTCTCCACGAAGTACATGATGTGGTAGCCGTACTCGGACTCCACAATGCCGGAATCGCCGGGCTGGCGGCTTTCGTCAAAGCACCAGTCGTTGAAGGAGGTCACCATCTGATTCACATACACGCCGGTGTACAGGCCGCCCTCATCGGCGTTGTCGGAAGAGTGCTCCTGGGTCATGGCGATAAAGCTCTCCTCGGTGGCATCGCCGGCCAGCCACTCCTGGTACAGGGCTTCGGCCTCGGCCTGCTTGCCCTCGTTGGCGGTCTCCACGGCGGCGATCTCCTCCTCGGTGGCATCGTCGTCGGCAGACTCAAAGGCGATCAGGCAGTGACGCACGGCCACGGTGTAGTCGTCGTTCTCCTCGCGGCCCTCATACAGCAGGACGCACATGGCAGAGCTGTTTTCGTCCTCCACCACCGTCAGATCACCGGCAGTGCGGCTGTCATCCAGCAGCCAGGCGCCGATCTCACTGTCGGCATCCAGGGAGGAAACCACGGTCTGGGTCTTGCCGGTGGTGAAGTCCTCATCCTCGGCGGCGCAGACGCTGTCAAAGTCGGCACCGGTGCCGCTCATCTGCGCCATCAGAGCCTCGGCCTGGGCGCGGGCGGCCTCTTTGGCCTCCTCGGTCATCTGAGCGGCCTCGTTCTCGCTGGTGGGAGCGCCCTCCTCGGTGCTGTCTTCGTCGTAGGTATAGGAGTCATAGGCGACGCTGTAGAGGTAATAATTCATCTCATCGTAGTCGTCGGCATTCTCCTGATAATAGGCCTGAACCTCGGCGTCGCCGATGCCAAAGCCCTCCAGCACGGTGTTGTAATAGCCGGCGGAGTAGACACGCTTGCTGTAATAGGACTCCACATCGGACACCTTGGTGCCGGTGCCATACAGCAGCTTGCAGTATTTGGAGGTGGAAACGCCGTATTCCTCGGCAGCCTCCTCCAGCGACTGCATATACGCGTCCAGGGTGGACTGATCCTCGTCAGACATGACATAGCCGTTCTTCACGGCCTCCTGATAGAGCAGGCTGACCTCCTGAGCGATGTTCTCGGCGTAGGTGGTGAAATAATCGCGCCAGGTCTTGGAGGAGTCGAACAGACAGGTCTGGAGCTCGAAGGAGCTGCTGGTGGGATCGTAGCCGTACATGGTCAGGATGCTGCCGTAGTCGTTCAGCACGGAGCTGCGGACGCTGGAGTAATACTGCTTCAGCTCAGCCACGGTGATCGTATCGTCGCCCACGGTCATGGCGGTGGTGTGGCGGTCGACGATGCCCAGAGCGTCGGCGGCGGTATAGACCAGCATGACGACGCAAAGAACGGCCACCACGATCAGGGTGATCTTGATGCCGGGATTGATCTTGTTTTCATCGGTGCGCCGTTTGGCGCCGTTGGATTTCGCCATAAGATTTATCCATCCTTGCTTTTAGAATTTATGATTGATGCAATCGTATCCATTATTAACGCTTCGGTGGCAAAAGTCAATACCTTTTTTTCCCGCAGGGGAGGAATTTACGAAAAATTCTCGCTTTATTTCCCGGTTTATTTGAAAAAAAGGCTTGCAATCCCTGCGGGTTTGTGATATCATAGCCTATGCGAAAAGTAGTGATCGACTGCGAGGTGAGAAGAAATGAAAG
>CAZDUQ010000083.1:0-6126 GCA_964508665.1 uncultured Oscillospiraceae bacterium
CATCCTTGTCGTACTTCTTCTCCAGCTCCAGCGCGCGCATGATCTCCCGCAGCTTACGCTTGACAGAGGTATCCTTGTCCTCGGTCAGGTTCTTGATCAGCTGCTGGGTGATGGTGCTGCCGCCGCCGGAAAAGTCGCTCAGCAGGCCCGTCCAGTCCAGCGTGGCGCCGATGGTGCGCTTCCAGTTGACACCGTTATGGGTGTAGAAGGTGTTGTCCTCCACTGAGATAAAGGCCAGCTGGAGCTGCTTGGGGATGTCCTCCAGATCCACCCAGACACGGTTCTCCTGACCGTGCAGGGAGCCCAGCTCCACCTCCTCGCCGGTCTCGTCGTCCACATAATAGAGGAAGCTGGTGAGATTGAGGCGGTAGCTGTCCAGATAGATCTCCACATCGTTGGAAACATATTTGTTGATGTAAACGGCAAACACCATTCCGCAGATGGCGGCCGTGGTCAGACCAACCAAAAGGATCGTCAGCAGGACGAACCCGATGGAGCGGAAGATGTTCCGTTTTTTTCTTGTTGTGCTCAAGCGCAAAACTCCTTTCACATCAGGTCGGGAAAAAAGCATAAAACAATACAAATAGCATTATAACACAAGTCGTAGAAAAATGCACTGAAAGAAAAAAGAAATTTGTATGAACAGCCGTTTTTCGGACAAGCTTTTGATAAGAGGTGATGGATATGGGGCGCATTTGGCGCACAAAATGGCTGCTGGCAGCGACGGTGCCGCTGGCGGCGGGGCTGGTGATCGCAGCTCTGCTTATCGAAAGGGAGGTCTCTGCGCCGCAGGCGCAGGAGCCTTCGACAGAGGCACAGCAGCTGGCGGCCGCATCGGAGCCCGCGCTTCCCATCGGGCCGCAGCCGTTGTATGAACTGGGCATCTGGCAGGGGAATGTGGCGGTTTTCCTGCCGGGAGAGCCGCAGCCGCAGCAGGTGACCGAGACCCCGGCGGCATCGCTCCCCACGGTCGATCAGGAGACGCTGCGGCAGCGTCTGCCGGTTTATGACCGGGAGACGTTGGCGTCCCTGCTGGAGGATTACGGCTCTTAGACGGGCATGGGTGCTATTTTGTTCCTTTGGCGCATAGATTGTCACTGCGGAGGTGGCAATATGAAGATCTACACATTCAGGCTGACAAAAGGGCATATCGTGGCGGCGATTCTGGCAGTGGCGGCGCTGATCGCGGCGCTCATCCTGCTGCTGCCGGGAGGGGAAAGCAGACAGACCGGCGGGACGGTGACCATCCGGGAACCAGCAGACTGCGCGGAATATCTCCGGCAGCTGGGTTACGAGACCGATCCCGACACGGCGGACAGCCGTACCGTGATGATCCCCAAGGAGTTTGATGCCGTCTACGAGGCATATAATGCGCTGCAAAAGGAGTGTGGCTTTGACCTGACCCGATATGCCGGCAAGCGGGTGGAGCTGATCACGCTGAAGATCACCAACTGGCCAGAGGAGGAAGAGGTGCTGGCCGATGTGTTGGTATATAAAAAACGGGTGGTGGGCGGCGCGATCTATACCGCATCGGTGGACGGCTTCATGCAGGGTCTTGCGCCCATGCAGGAGCAGCAGCAATAAATCACGGACTCAGGCGTTCGCGAAACAGAAAATCCGACCTATGGTTACGAGCACAGGTCGGATTTTTGCATTTATATGGAAATGAGCTGCGGTAAACGGTTTGTCAAAAGCGGCGATTTGCGGCAGGCCGACAAGGGCATCCCTTCCTTTATAATTTCAGGGGCGGCTGACCTTGAGACACAGGAACGATTTTTTGACCCGCAAGGGCCTTCGCGCCACGGCTGGGTCAGATCAGCATGCCGTCCTTCAGCCGCAGCACCTCATCAGCCTTGTCGGCGATAGACAGGTCGTGGGTGACCACGATGACACAGTAGCCCTCCTCATGGGCCAACCGGTGCAGCAGCTCGAAGACCTTCTCGCTGTTCTCGCTGTCAAGATTGCCGGTGGGCTCGTCAGCAAGGATGATCCTGGCATCCGAGGCCAGCGCCCGGGCGATGGCCACCCGCTGCTGCTCGCCGCCCGACAGCATGGCCGGCAGACGCTTGAAATAGCTCTCGTCCAGGCCTACCTCCCGCAGCTTTTCCTCCGCCGTGGCCTTTGCGTTTTCCGCCTTGCGCAGCAGCATGGGGTACAGCACGTTTTCCTCCACCGTCAGCATCGGGAACAGATTGTAGCTCTGGCAGATCAGCGAAACGGCGTGCAGCCGATACGCGTCCCGATCTTGCTGAGCGGTGCTTTTCCCGTCATAAAGAATTTCTCCCTCGGTGGGCAGATCCAGCCCCGCCAGCATGGACAAAAAGGTGGTCTTTCCACAGCCGGATTTGCCGATGATGGCATAGAACAGACCTTCCTGGAAGGAAAAGTCGATCCCACGCACCGCGTGAACCTTTTGATATTTGCTCTGATAAACATAATGTACATTTTTTGCCTGCAGGATGCTCATACCCTCACTCCTTATCACGAAGAATTTCCATCACATTGACTCGGACGGTCAGCAGCACGGCAACTGCCGCGCCCAGCGCATAGCACAGTAAAATGATGCCGCAGACCGCGGGATCAAAGCTGCCCAGCTCTGTGGCGGCCAGTAGCACTGCGCCCAGCAGGATGCCCGTCAGACACAGCACCAGCTGCTCCAGCAGCGCCTTTGCCGTCACTGCGGCGGCGCTTTCGCCCAGCAAACGCATCACGGCGTATTCCGGCTTGCGGCTTTTCGCCTGCAAAAAACACAGGAAAAACCCGATGACAGCCACCGCCACAAAGAAGAACCGATACAGCCCCTCCAGCATGGAGAGATTGCTTTGAATCGGAGCCACCGTTCCCTCCAGGATCCGGTCGTCAATGGCGGCGCGGACATCCAAAACCAGACTGCTGCCGTCCAGCTTCAGCTCGATGAGCTTATCCTTCAGCGCGGAAAGCTCCCGGTTATCCTGCACGATAAAGCTGAAGCCCTTCAGCGTGAATTTCCATTCTTCTGCGGAAAACAGGTCTTCCAGCGTCTGGAGCGGCACGAGTGCGCAAATATTATCGTTCAGGCTGGTGGGATACACTCCCACCACCTGCAAACAGACCAGATTCAGCTTGGCTTGATACCTCAGCCGCAGCGGTACCCGATCGCCGGGCTGATACCCCAGCGACTCCGGCAGCAGACAGACCATCTCGCTGCCAGAAAGGCAGTCTCCGTCGTAACCCTCCAGCCACTGGATATCCTCCGCCTGCCGGGCAAGGGCATCGTTGGCACCCGGCACATTAAGCCCCAGCAAAAATTGCTTCTGCTTGTCGGATGAGACCTCGGTCAGTGTGGCAAAGGCCGCCTCCAGGTCTGCGTCCGAAGGGTCGCTTCCGGCTTCGGACTGGATCAGGAATGCGTCAAGCAGCTTGATCTCTGCCGTGGCATAGGAATAATGCGCGCCGATGCATCCGGTATCCAGCAGCTCGTGCCAAATGGCGCTGTCGATGTTGGGATCCTCATAGCTGCTGTTGTTGAGCAGCCAGCCGGAAACCTGGATGGACGAATAAGCGTAGTCCAGCTCCGCACGTGTGCTGTCGATCAAACGGGGATAGACCAGCAGAAAAACCGTGGTAAGCATGGAAAACAGAAGGATCAGCAGACACGATGCCCTTCTCCGCAGCGCCATGCGGCCGTTTAGTAAAAAGCTTCTCATAGACCGTTCCTCCCCAAATCAGGTATTGCGCATCGGCAGGAGTGCGCGGGGCTCCCTGCCGATGTAGCCGATCACGATCACCAGAACCAGCAGTGGGAACAGCAGGGCGGCAGTGCCCGCCAGCGCCGACAGCCGGGCGTTGGCCTCCACGGTGAACTCCGTGGTGTCGGTCTCAGTCGCCAGCACATAGGCCCGCAGCGCCGCTGTCCGCCCGTTTTCCTCCAGATCGCCGGTCAGCAGGGATTCTCCCACCCGGGTGGAAAGCGCGTGGCCGATGGCCGCTCCCGGCGCAGCGCCCAGCGCCGCGATGAGCACGGCGCACAGCAGAACGGAAAGCAGCGCCTGCCACCGCTTGCCGCCCAGCATCCGGAAAATGCCCACGCTGTGCTTCTGTCCCTGGGCGAAGAACCAGGCCAGCAGCACGCAGGTGCAGATCAGCAGCGCGGCTGACAGCAACAGCAGCAGCCGAGCGGTGCTGTACATATTTTGCAGACTGGGCTGGATGACGCTGTAGCCCTGATCGTAGAAGGTGAAGGAGGGATTATACCGCCCCTCCTGCTGCTCGGTCAGGCCCAGTGCGTCCATGTCCGCCAGGAACGCATCGATGGAGCCGTTCTCCAGCCAGATGGTCAAAAGCGCCCCGTGGACGGGCAGCTCCTCCTCCGTCTTCGGGCTTTGCACGGCATTGTGAGGGATATAAATCAGCTCGGTTCCCAGCGCCATCGTTGTCGCGGAAATACCGGAATTGCCCGGAATGTCCCGCTTTGTATAGATTCCCACGATCTCAAAGGTGCCCTCGTCATAGAAGCCCTCGGTGTCCTTACTGTATATGGGCTGAATAAAACCGCTGCTGGGGCCCGAGGCATTGGGCAAAGCGTCGAACTGGTAAAAATGCATCTCCAGCCGGTCTCCCACCTTCCAGCCCTGCAACTCCGCCAGCTCCTTGCTGACCATGCAGACCCTTGCGCCGCTTTCATACTCCTCGTCGGTGATCATTCTGCCGGCCGCAAGGGCCGCGCCGCCCAGATGGAACACCGGCACACCGGTGATATCATCGGTAAAGCACGCGGTATACGAGCAGGTATTATAGGCGATGGTCTCCCATGCGGCCTCCCACTGCGCCGTCAGCTCCGGGTCTGCCTGTACATCCTCCCACCGCATGATCGGGAAGAAGGGCGCTTCTTCGGTATACGGGAACCCATACATGGTAAAATACTCGTTACCGTCTCTGGTATACCCAATGCGAAAGTCTTCAAAGAAGTAGGTCATGCTCGTGGAGGCATCAAAAACAGGCTGTATCGCGGTGCGTTCTTCGTGTTCTTCGTCTGGCAGCCTGAGTGCAGCGTGTGTGTTGATCCATGCGATATATTCCACACCGGGGTAGAGGGTGACGGTGTCGGTCTCGTCGCTCCGGTTCAGCTGTCGGATCTGCTCTGCAAAGGCATCCTTGCCGGCTTCCTCATCCCCGGAAACCCAGATTTCTCGGCAGGAGAAGTCGATATTAGCATAACTGTAAAGATCCGCTGCGGCGTGATCCGAGATATCCAGATAGATCAGGAACAGTGTCTCGGCATCAGATTGAAAGCCGTGGCCGATCGGGATAGTGACCGGCTGATTCCCGTGGAGCGTAAAACGGATGATGTCATCATCATACCGCAGATCATGGCGCACAATAAACGTACTCTGCGGATAATACGCAGGCTCCCCGGCAATATACACAGCGCTTTTTTCCCGCAGATCGTAGTCGATCACGCCGGAGGCCGTCACGATCTCCGAAAGATCATATCCCTCCACTGCAACGCTGATATAACCACGATGGAATTCGGTGGTGGCCGGGTCTGCCAGGTTTCCATATGGATCGACACTGCCATATAATTCCATAATGGCGATGGTGGAGTAGGTATCATCTGCATATTCCAGATTTTTCACGCTGTTGGCGTATAAATTCAAGCTCACGACAAAGAAGGCTGTCACAAATATTACAAGAAAGCAATTTAAGACTGTCCGATTCAGATTGCGGACGACTTGCCGAAAAAAGAACTTTCCCGACATAAAGCACCTCATTTCTTGTCCTTGCTCAATTATGATTGATCACTTGCTTTATATCGAGCAGCAAGGCAGCACAAGGCTGCCTTGCTGCACTTCAGATATTAATTGCAATGCGGGCAACTTCCCGTCGTGCCTATACGCGTCCTGTACTGGTATACCTCGCATTCAGGACAAACCAGTCCCCTGTATACATAAGCGGCCCAATACGGCTGCTTGCAGTACTCGCAATTAACCATTTCACCTTCATTATCATCTGTCCAAGTGGAATTGACCAGCTTTACCTCACAATCCGGGCACAGCTCATAGCGTGCCCAGACAACAACGCTCATGGCGGCAAGCATAGCGATCACCATAATCAGAGAAATGATTTTTTTCATGATAAAACCTCCTT
>CAZDUQ010000084.1:0-6049 GCA_964508665.1 uncultured Oscillospiraceae bacterium
TTTATCATGCGCTCCAGATAGCGGATGCGGCTGTCGTTGCGGTTTTTCTCCCGCTTGGCGGCCTTATATTCGAAATTTTCGCTGAGATCGCCCCACTCCCGGGCGGTTTTCACATCCTCGATGAGCTTTGGCCGCAGGACGGTGATGCGGTAGTCGATCTCCTCCTGCATTTTTTGGATATCAACAGGGGTCAGTTCGTCGTACATGGGTTCCTCACTTTCCGTAGGTGGCAAACAGGTACCGCTGGTCGGCCATCATGGTTTCGGCGTTGGCAGCCCGGGCGGTGACGCAGATGAAGGCGCGGCCCTCTGCATTGACGCCGTAGGACGCCAGACAGTTGCGGGCCTGATAGACATAGCCGTTTTTGCAGGCCAGCACCTGAACGCCCTCGGGCTGCTTTTCCAAAAACCAGCCCAGATATTTGTTCTGAAACAGCAGGCCATCCGGTTCGGCATCGGTGGGCGGCGTGGTATAAAACTCGCTTTCCAGCACCTGACGGCACAGGTCGTTGGCCATGGCGGCCCGCAGGATGGCGGCCATATCCCGGGCGGTGCAGACATGGGCGCTGTCGAACATCCCGGCGGGGTTGGTGAAGTTGGCCTGCTCCGAAAGGCCCAGCTCCCGGGCTTTTTCGTTCATCAGGGCGACGAAGGCGCTTTCGTCCCCGGCGGCGGCCACCGCCAGGGCGGAGGTGGCGTCGGCAGAGGAACGCAGGGCGGCACCGTAGAACAGATCCCGCAGGGTGCACACATCCCCCGCCCGGTAGCCGGTGATGGTGGCGCCGGCGCTGTAATGGGGATCTATGAGCTCCTGGGTCATGGTGAAGGGGGCGTCGGGATCGTCAATGTGTTCGGCGGCCACCAGCAGGGTGAGCACCTTGGTCATGGAGGCGGGATAGAGCAGGCCGTTGCCGCCCTTTTCCGCCAGGACGGTGTTGGTGTCGGCATCGATGAGCACGGCATACTCGCTGCCCAGCTCGTCGGTGAGCAGGGCCATGCTCTCGCCGTCCACGGCAAGGCCCACCACCGGTTCAGGCTGGGGCTCGGGCTGGGGTTCGGGCTCCGGGAGGACGGGAGCCACGGCGGAGGCGTCCTCCACGGGCGGCTCTGCCGGCAGTTCTTCCTCGGCTTGCGGACGCAGCAGCGCCCACAGGCCCAGCGCCGCGCCGATCAGCAGGAGCAGCGCTGCCAGCGCCAGCAGTCCGCTGCGAAGGATGGCTTTTTTTCTGCGCCGCCGCTGCCGGGGCGAAAGCTGCTTCCGGTTCTCCATGGTGTCCTCCTGAAGGCGTCTGCCGGTACGGCGCGCCGAATATTCTATGGAATTTATTATACTCCAATCGGCCAAAAAGGACAAGGGCGGGCGGCGGGTGGAACGGTAAGAAATTATTTACACTTTTGCTATTGCTTTTTTGTGCAAAGGGCGCTACAATGAATTAGCACTCGATAGAATAGAGTGCTAAAAGCTCACTCATTATTAAATATTATAAAGGAAGCGAAGGAATCATGGCAAAAAAGCAATTCAAAGCGGAATCCAAGCGGCTGCTGGATATGATGATCAACTCCATCTACACCCACAGGGAGATCTTTCTCCGGGAGCTGATCTCCAACGCCAGCGATGCCATCGACAAGCTGGCCTATGCGGCACTGACCGATGACAAGGTGGGGCTGAGCCGGTCGGACTTTGCAATCTGGCTGACCCCCGACAGGGACGCCCGGACGCTGACCATCGAGGACAACGGCATCGGCATGACCCGTGAGGAGCTGGAGAGCAATCTGGGCACCATCGCAAAGAGCGGCTCGCTGAAATTCAAGCAGGAGCTGGCCGAAAAAGAGGGCGACAAGGGCGATGTGGACGTCATCGGCCAGTTCGGCGTGGGCTTCTATTCGGCCTTTATGGTGGCCGACCGGGTGACCGTCACCACCAGAGCCTATGGCAGCGAGGATGCCTGGCAGTGGGAATCCGCCGGTGCCGACGGCTATACCGTCACCGAGGCGGTCAAGCCTTCCGTGGGCACGAAGATCGTGCTGCACATCAAGGACAACACCGAAGGGGAGGATTACGATCAGTTCCTGAGCCAGTACACCCTCCAGAGCCTGGTGAAGAAGTACTCCGACTATGTGCGCTTCCCCATCAAGATGGCCATGGAAAAATCCCGCCAGACCGAAAAGCCCGCCGACGCCGGTGACGACTGGAAGCCCGGCTGGGAGACCTATACCGAGATCGAGACGCTGAACAGCATGGTGCCCCTGTGGCAGCGGCCTAAAAACGAGATCACGGCGGAGGCGGCAGCCGAGTTTTATCAAAGCAAGTTCGGAGATATGGAAGCGCCCCTGAGCTACATTTCCGCCAACGTGGAGGGCGGCGTCACCTACAAGGCGCTGCTGTTCATCCCCGCCCACGCCCCCTACGATCTGTACACCCGGGAATATCAGGGCGGCCTGCAGCTCTATTCCAGCGGCGTGCTCATCATGGACAAGTGCAAGGAGCTGCTGCCCGAGTGGTTCCGGTTCATCCCCGGCGTGGTGGACACCCAGGATGTGAGCCTGAACATCTCCCGGGAAATGTTGCAGCAGACCCGCCAGCTGGAGGTCATCCGCAACCATCTGGAGAAAAAGATCAAGGCCGAGCTGGTGAAGCTGCAAAAGGACAAGCCGGAAGAATACGCCCGCTTCTGGCGGGAGTTCGGCCTGCTGCTGAAGTACTCCGCCATGGGCAATTACGGCGCCAACAAGGAAAATCTGCGGGAGCTTCTGATGTTCCCCACCACCCACGAGAGCGGGCTGACCTCCCTGAAAAGCTATGTGGAGCGGATGGCCGAAGGGCAGGAATACATCTACTACGCCGCTGCCGACGATGCCGTCCAGGCGGGCAAGCTGCCCCAGAGCGAGCGCATCGCCGCGAAGGGGTACGAGATCCTGTGCGTTTCCAGCAGCGAGGACGAGCTGCTGCTGCAAATTCTGGGGGAACAGGACGGCAAGCAGTTCAAATCGGTGAACGATGACGACGCCCTGCCCCAGACCGAGGAGGAAAAGGCCGCCGCCGAAAAGCAGGCCGAGGACAGCCGGGAGCTGCTGGACTTTGTCAAGGAGACCCTTGGGGACAGGGTGTTCGCCGTGCGCGCCTCCGGCAAGCTGGTATCCCAGCCGGTGTGCATGACCACCGAGGGGCCCATCACGCTGGAGATGGAAAAGTACTTCAAGCAGCAGAGCCAGCTGGCGGGTACCGATGTGTCCGGCGGCATGGCCGCCCAGCGGGTGCTGGAGCTCAATCCCAACGCGCCGGCCTTTGCCGCGCTGACGCGGGCCTTTGCCGACGACCGGGAAAAGGCCGCCCGCTACGCACAGGTGCTGTACGGTCAGGCACTGCTCATCGCCGGTCTGCCGCTGGAGGATCCCGCCGAATATGCCCAGCTGGTCTGTGGACTGATGGAATAAAGCGGTGTATAAAAAATGCCGGAATGCATAAAAGCTGCATAAATCGATAAAAAATATCGAAAGAGCTCTTGCGGCCGTCTTCAGAAAAACTTCGGAGACGGCCGCTTTTTGTACACTTTTTTCGTGTAAATTGCACAATTTTGCGGAAAATATTTTTTGCTTTAACCCATATGGCACAAAAAATATTTCTGCTATTGTGAAAATTATATAAGAAAGCGGTTGCTTGTGTAGAAAATTCTATCTATTCTTTTGAAAACTCGGAATTGACGGGAACAAGGCGAAAAATATACAATAAATTCGGAGCGGCGTATGCCGCAAAAACCGGAGGAGGAGCACCAATGAACACCCAAGAACTCTATCAGAGCACGGACCGTTATCTGGAGACACTGGGACACGAGGAAAAAAGCTTGATCGCCGTTTTGCAGGCTATTCAGGAGGAATTTTCCTATCTGCCCCGTGAGGTCTTTCCCTATCTGTCCGAAAAAATGGGGCTGAGTGAGGCCACCATTTACGGCGTCGCCACCTTCTATGAGAATTTCTCGCTGGAAGCCAAGGGCAAGTATGTCATCAAGGTATGTGACGGAACGGCCTGCCATGTGCGCAAGTCGGTCCCCATTTTGGAAAAGCTGCGCAGCGAGCTGGGCCTGAGCAGCAGCAAAAAAACCACCGACGACCAGATGTTTACGGTAGAGACCGTTTCCTGTCTGGGTGCCTGCGGTCTGGCCCCCGCCCTGACGGTCAACGGTGAGGTTCATCCTGCCATGACCCCCGACAAGGCTGTGGAGCTCATCGCCGAGCTGCGGAAGGAGGCCTGACATGAGCAGACTGGAAACCAGACAGCAGCTGCAGGAGCTGCGGGCGATGTGCATGGCTGCCGCCAAAAAGGAAACGAGAAAAATTCTGGTGTGCGCCGGTACCGGCTGCGTGTCCGGCGGCTCGCTGGACATTTACGCCGCGCTGAAGGCCACCATGGAGGCACGGGGCATCGCCTGTGAGGTAGAACTGGCCCACGATCCCCACGATGATGTGGTGGGACTGAAAAAATCCGGCTGCCACGGCTTCTGCGAGATGGGGCCGCTGGTGCGCATCGAGCCCCAGGGCTGGCTGCTGACCAAGGTCAGGCTGGCCGATGTGGAGGAGATCGTGGACACCTGCATCGTCAAAAATCAACCCATCGACCGTCTGGCCTACAAGCAGGACGGCGTGATCTATGAAAAGCAGGAGGACATCCCCTTCTATCAGAAGCAGACCCGCGTGGTGCTGGAGCACTGCGGCCATGTGGATGCCGACTCCATCCTGGAGTATCTGTCCATCGGCGGCTACACCGCGCTGGAAAAGGCACTGTTTGAGATGCAGCCCGCCGATATCGTCCAGGAGATGCTGGACGCCAACCTGCGGGGCCGGGGCGGCGGCGGCTTCCCCGCCGGTACCAAATGGAGCCAGGTGGCCCGGCAGAAGGCCACCCCCAAATATGTGGTGTGCAACGGCGACGAGGGCGACCCCGGCGCATTTATGGATCGCTCCATCATGGAAGGCGACCCCCACCGGATGATCGAGGGCATGATGATCGCCGGTATCGCCTGCGGCGCCACCGAGGGCTATATCTATGTCCGCGCCGAATATCCCATGGCAGTGGCCCGCCTGCGCACCGCCATCGCCAAGGCCGAGGAACTGGGTCTGCTGGGCGACAATATCCTGGGCACCGATTTCTGCTTCCATATGCACATCAACCGGGGCGCGGGCGCCTTCGTCTGCGGCGAGGGCTCGGCCCTGACCGCCTCCATCGAGGGCAAGCGAGGCATGCCCCGTGTCAAGCCCCCCCGCACGGTGGAGCACGGCCTGTTTGACAAGCCCACCGTGCTGAACAACGTGGAGACCTTTGCCAACGTGACCACCATCATCAACTCCGGCGCGGCCGAATATACGAAGATCGGCACGGCTACCAGCTCCGGCACCAAGGCCTTTGCCCTGACGGGCAACATCCAGAACACCGGCCTGATCGAGGTGCCCATGG
This sequence comes from uncultured Oscillospiraceae bacterium, assembly GCA_964508665.1. Taxonomy (GTDB): domain Bacteria; phylum Bacillota; class Clostridia; order Oscillospirales; family Butyricicoccaceae; genus UBA4644. The sequence goes on from CAZDUQ010000084.1 coordinate 5,449, forward strand.
GCACCACCCTGCGGGAGGTGGTCTTCGGCGTGGGCGGCGGCATCCGGGACGGTAAAAAGTTCAAGGCCGTTCAGATCGGCGGCCCCTCCGGCGGCTGCCTGACCTCCGAGCATCTGGATCTGCCCCTGGACTTTGACTCCCTGAAAAAGGCGGGAGCCATCATTGGTTCCGGCGGCCTGGTGGTCATGGACGAGGACACCTGCATGGTGGAAGTTGCCCGGTTCTTCATGAACTTCACCCAGAACGAATCCTGCGGCAAGTGCGTTCCCTGCCGGGAGGGCACCAAGCGGATGCTGGAGATCCTGGAGCGTATCGTGGCCGGCAAGGGCCGCGAGGGCGACATCGAGCTGCTGGAGGAGCTGGCCGACACCATCACCAACACCGCCCTGTGCGGTCTGGGCAAGACGGCCGCCAACCCGGTGGTGAGCACCATCAAGTATTTCCGTTCGGAGTACGAGGCCCACATCCGTGACAAGCGCTGCCCCGCCGGGGCCTGCGCACGGCTGAAGCGCTTTACCATCGATCCCGAAAAGTGCAAGGGCTGCTCCAAGTGCGCCCGCAACTGTCCGGTGAACGCCATCTCCGGCGAGATCCGCAAGCC
>CAZDUQ010000085.1:0-5879 GCA_964508665.1 uncultured Oscillospiraceae bacterium
TTTACAGCTTCAGCAGGGCGGCCAGCCGGGCGCCCATGGGCAGCTCCAGCACCTCCCGCCTGTTCAGGATGTGCAGTCCGAAAACGGCGGCAAAGTACACCACCACCGACAGCACCACCGACACCGCCACGGCGATCAGATTGCTGTGGAGCAGCGCCATCATCAGCTTGTAGCTGCCCCAGGTGACCACCGACATCAGCAGAGTACACAGCAGCGGCTTGGTGAAATATTTGGTACGCTTCATTTTCAGAGGGATGGCTTTTCGCAGCGAGGTGAAGCAAATGGTGAAGGCCACCGCGTGGCAGGCCACCGAGGAGATAGCCGCGCCGTAGATATTCACCGAGGGGATGCGGATCAGGATGAGATTGAGCACCAGCTTGACTGCCGCGCCGCAGGCCAGGCCGGTGGCCGGCACCCGCACCCGGCCAAGGCCCTGAAGACTGCCGTTGATGGTCTGATCCAGCGCGGTAAAGATCAGCGCCACCGACGCAATCTGCAACAGGCTCGCCCCCTGGGAGGCGTTGGGGTACAGCAGCCGGAAGAAGGGCTCCGCCAGAATAATCAGACCGGCGGCGCAGGGCAGAATAATCAGAGTCGAGATCAAAAAGGACTGAGAAATGCGTCGGGAGGCCGTTTTCCTGTCGCCCTTCACCAGTGCTGCCGAAACGGCGGGCACCAGCATGGTGGCAAAGGCGATGTTCAGCGCCAGGGGCAGATTGGTGATGTTGTCCGCCTTGTTCAGCATTCCGTTGAGCTCCACGGCATAGGCCTCCAGCGCCTCCCGGGTGGGGATACCCTCCTGCCCGGGGATGCCGTTGGCAAAGGCAGCCGAAACGCCCCGGGAGATGGTGGCGGTGTCAATGACACGGGAGACGGTGGTGATGATGGAGCTGAGGGAGATGGGAATGGAAAGGCTCAAGATCTGGCGGCAGATGGCCTTTCGCTGGCCTTTTTCCAGCCTTTGCGGCCGGGCGACCCGGTTTTTCCGCCGGTAGAGCACCAGCACCAGCACCAGATAGCCGCAGCTCAGGGCGGTGGACACCGCCGTGGCGGCGTTGGCTCCGGCGGCCATGACGGCGGCGGTGAAGTCGGTGAGCAGACAGACGAACAGAACGGTCAGCGCGGCCTTGAAGATCTGCTCCAGCAGCTGAGAGCGGTTGTTCGCTTTGACAGATTGATGACCCAAAAAGTATCCGCGAATAACAGCGGAGATGCACACAAAGAAGATCGACGGGCTGAGGGCACGCAGGGTCAGCTGGACGCCGTCCATGCGGATCACCGTTTGGGCGATGAAATCCGCCCCCCAGAACAGCAGCAGTGAAGCGCACAGGCCCACCCCGGCGAACAGGGCCAGAGCGGTACGGAAGATGCGTTCCGCCCCCTCCTCGTCCTCCAGCGCCAGCTTTTCGGAGATCAGCTTGGAGATGGCGTTGGGGATGCCCACCGAGGACACGGCCAGCAGCATGGTATAGATCTGGTAACCCGCCGTGCGATAGCCGTTGCCCGCATCGCCGAAGCCGGGGATGTTGATGATGATGAGATTGTAGGCCAGGCCCAGCAGCTTGATGAGGAACTGACTGCCCAGAATGGCGGCCACATTGTTCATAAAGGTATTTTTGCGTTTTTCCATGGAGACTCCTTCCGCCGCGGCGTTGATTGGAAAAGGATACCACTATTATACGCCACTTTCCCCGGGAAAACAAGAGGGACAGGGCGATCAGAGGGGCGGCAGGGGAAAAAGAGTGGGGGCCGCATGGTGGCCCCCGATGGGAACTATGGGAAAAGGGCAAGGCGACCCGGTCAGGGGCCGTGGCTTTAGCCCAGGCGGACTTCGGCAGCCTCCTCCGGGAGGAAGCAGCCCTTCATGTCGTACTTGTTGTAACCGGAATAGTCGGAGGAGGCGCGGCCATCCAGAAAATAGCTGCGGATGAAGCGCTTACCGTCTACGCAGGTCCAGTTTTCGCCGTTCCAGACGTGGCCGTCTTCGTCGGACTTGCGCTCCGCGAAGACCAGATCCACCTGGCGGTTGTGATTGGCCACCAGATCCACCAGCTGGTCATAGCTCAGGTCTTTTTCGGTCTTTTCAATGATATCCAGGACTTTCATGTTGTTCACCTCAGCCGATATAGCCGGCTTTTTTCAGAATCTCCACGGCCTTTGCGTGGTTGGCCTCGCTCATCATGACCAGGGGGCCGGTGCAGGCCATGCCGGTCTCTGCATAGATGCCGGCCTTCCACAGGGCCTTGGCGGCGTCCTCCAGATCCATGACCTCGATGCCGGGTATGGAGGCAGTGCAGGGCTCTGCCGGGGGCGCTTTGACCTCTTCCTCGGCCTCAGCGGGCTTGGAGGCGGCCTTGCGGGCGGACAGGATGGTGTCCAGACCGGCCTTTTCGGCGGCGGCGAACTCCCGGTCGGCCACCTCGAAGACCTTGCCGCGAACCATGTCGGCGGCATAGACCAGTGCGTTGGCGATCAGGGGCGCGCCGGAGGCGCGGGAGATGATGTGGATCAGCTTGTGATAGCCCTTGCCGATGCCGGGGCCGTAACCGTAGCCGGTGGCCTCGAAGCTGCCGCCGGTGGTGTAGGCAGAGAGCATCTTGATGAGCACATTGCCGGTGAGGGAATCGCACACCAGCACGTCGGGGGTGCCCTGAAGCACGTCGTTGCCCCGGAGCACCGCGCCACCATCGGCACGGGCGGAGGTGGCCCAGGTGAAGTCATAGCCGCCCTCCCGCAGCTGGTTCAGCGCCATTTCGGTCTGACGGGCACCGTCCACATTCAGGATGCCCACGGTGGGGTCGGCGATGCCGGCGGCCTTGGCGGTGATGATGCCGTAGATGGCGTTTTTGATCATGCCCTCGATGCGGTCGGCGGAGGAGATGCCGGTGGTGGTGGCCACGAACATCTCACGGCCCCTGGCGGGGGTGACCACACGGCCCACGGTGGAAACGCCGATGGGGAAGGGGAAATGCATGGTGACGGCGCCGTCTACCTCACCGGACTCCACCATGGCTTCCATCTTTTTGTGGCCCTCGTCCTCGTTGGCCACATGAACGGTGGTGACGCCCTCGGCCTCCAGCGTGCCGATGTAGTACACATCCACGCCACGCTTTGCGGCCATCAGCGCGGCAGACATGGCGTTTTCTTCGCCGTGCTCGCTGCCCATACCGGTGAGGGCGATCCTGGGGCGGGCGGCGAAGGAGCCGGTCTCCAGCCCTTCGGCCATTTGCAGAAACGCTTTTGCGATGGTTTGTTCCAGATTTTTCATGGGTGTCACCCGCCTTATTCGGCCTGCGCCAGCAGGGTGGCGGCAAACTCCTTCATGGCCTTGGCGATCATGCCCTTGACCTCTTCCTCAGAGACACCGGCCTCGGCCTTTTCGGCGCCGGTATTGGCCTGGATGACGAAGGAAACGCCGTCGAACAGGTTGGTCATGCGGCCCAGGAACAGAGATCCCTTGCCGATGATCATGGCACGGTTGACGCGACCGGCCAGAATGTCCTCACGGGCAAAGCCCATGTAAGGCACGCCGGAGGGGATATGGCCCTGCGTGGGAGCCCAGCCGGTGAGGCCGTGCCGGGCGGGGAAGGTTGCCAGGTCGGCCTTTTGCAGGTCGCCCTTCTTGACGGCCAGAGCGGCGATCATCTTATAGTTGGCCAGCGTCACATCTCCGGCGCCGGCGGGCTTGGTGATATCGGGATTCTGCATCTCGGGGGAGTACTTGTCGATGTCGGTGACCTTCAGGCCGACGCGGGCCAGAGGCTCGGTGACCAGAGAACCGATAACGGCCTGGGGCGCGGAGCCGGTGCCCACGGTGTGACGGCCCAGAATGGACAGGTTGAACTCGGGGCTGACGCCGTCATCCCGGGTGATGACCACGGCGAAGCCGCCGATCATATCCTCCAGCGCGGGCAGGCCCTTTTTCACATGATCCTTGCCGTTCATGCCCAGCTTGGCGGTGCAGCCGCCGGCGGTGACCACGACGCACTGATAGGTGCCGGCAGCCACCAGAGAGGCGGCCTCCACAATGGCGTGGGCGGGGCCGGCGCAGAAGCCGCGGGAGTCGGAGCCGGTGGCATTGGGCAGACCGGCGATCTCGGCCGCAGCCTTTGCGAAGTTGCCGCCGCCCCGCTGGTTCATATCGCCGCAGGCCTCCTCGGCGCAGTCGATGACATATTCCACATCGGCCTTTTCGATGCCGGCGTTGCGGACGGCATACAGCAGGGCCAGCACGGAGGATGCCTTGGACACCAGATTTTCGTGCATCACATGGGCTGACAGGTTGGCGTCGATATCGTGAGCGCGGACGACGCAGCCCACCAGCTGGCCGTTGTGATACAGGCCCTCGGCGTGCTCATCGTTGACAAAGTGCTCCACGGCGGACTTGTCCACGCCTTCGGTGATGCGGGACAGGATGCCCTCATCCATAATTTCATTCTGCTCCAGAGCGGGCTTGTGAACGGCGACGAAGTCACGGTCCAGCTTGACCAGGTCGAAGACATCGCAGGCCTGCATCAGCAGCAGGAATTCCTCCTGAGGCATCATCTGGCCGAACTTGCCGTAGCGGGCATTCACATCGCATTCCTTATCGTACCAGGGCTGGGGCACGGCGGCCAGCTCATCGGGGGTCTTGTTGCCGATATAGACCTGATTGGGCCAATAGGCCAGCGCCTGATCGAAGGTGCGGATATGCGCGGGAAGCTCCTTCAGGTAATCGCCGTCAGGATTGACGATGCGCTCGGTAGTCTGGGTGGTGCCGTTGTGCAGCACCATGTCGGGGGTGTGGGCCAGGATGTAGCTGGCGCCTTTCAGTACGCTTTTCATTTCGTCCACGACCTTTCTGTCATAATCAAAATCATAAATTGCTGCTTATGGAAACATTCTGTCGCCATGGCTCGCCGCACCGCAGGGGTGTGTCCCGTTCCGGAGGAGAAAGAGACGACGGACTGATGCAGGACAGTCCGGGAGACGGCCCAGGCGGGGGCCGTATCGGTGCGACGAGCCATAGCGGCACACAACAACGGACAAGGGGGCGGACGGCTGAAGCCGCCGCCCCCTTTTGTGCGTCTGTGGCTCGGTGATCCCGGCCGGGGCCGGGAACCTTTTTTAATACTTGCAGAACTGCTCGCGGATCGAGCTCATTTCGCCGGCGATATCGTCGACGTCCAGAACCATCTCCATCATGCTGACCTGCTCGTCATAGACAGCTTCATCGAACTCTGCCTTGACTTCTTCCTCACAAACGTGATAAACCTTGAGTCCCAACGAGACTCCAGTCAACGGACCTGCATAAGTGGGGTCACCATTGGTGACCGTCTCAGCAGCGAGGCCGGAGGCTTCGCCCTCAGAGGCGCCCAGCAGAACGACAACGTTCTCGGGGCCATACTGCTCAGCGAATTCCTTCACACGCTTCTGGTTTTCCAGATCCATTGCACCAGCGGCCGTTCAGACGAAGCACTCCGTCGAGGAGAAAACAACTTCGGCACCGGCAGACTCAGCGCACGCTGCGATAGCGGGGCCGGGGATGCCGTCACGGTCACCGATGATGATGACTTTTTTGCCGTTTAAGATGCTCATGTCTTATCCTCCTTCTTCATAGATTTATAGCAAGGCTCACGCCTTTCTATACAGAAAATTGGGGTTGCGGGGGTGTATTGACTCAGCAATACTTCTTGATCATGGCCTCCACGTTCTCGGGCGTGGCGTCGGTTTCCCCTGCGCGCAGGCGCGCCGGGGGCCCCGTCAGTTAGATTTCCGGCAAGTGAATTGCCGGAAATCGCGCCGCAGGGCGGCGGGACGGACGACGCCGGTGGCTCATGAACACGGGTGTATTGACTCAGCAATACTTCTTGATCATGGCCTCCACGTTCTCGGGCGTG
>CAZDUQ010000086.1:0-2292 GCA_964508665.1 uncultured Oscillospiraceae bacterium
GTCATAAACTGAGGCATGGAGAACAGGAGGGATGCTTATGCGCATCGTGATGAAATTCGGCGGCTCGTCTCTGGCCACCGCTGAACATATTCGCCGTGCGGCCCGGCTGGTGGCCGAGCAGCGGCGGCAGGGAGATCAGGTGGCTGTGGTGGTTTCCGCACAGGGGGATACCACCGATCGGCTTCTTTCACAGGCCCAGGAGCTTGCACCGCGACCGTCCCTGCGGGAAAGAGATATGCTGCTGGCCTGCGGCGAGCAGCTTTCCATGGCGCTGCTGGCCCTTCGGCTGGAGGCGATGGATTGCCCTGCCATGTCCTTTTGCGGCTGGCAGGCAGGCGTTTTGACCGGCGACAACCACGGCCGCGCGCCCATTTTATCGGTGGAGCCCCGCCGGGTGCTCCAGGCGCTGGAGGACGGCAGAGTCGCCGTGGTAGCGGGCTTTCAGGGTGTGACGGCCGACGGAGAAATTACCACCATCGGCCGGGGCGGCTCGGATACCACCGCGGTGGCGCTGGCAGCCGCGCTGAAGGCGGACATCTGCCGCATTTATACCGATGTCCGGGGCGTGTGCTCCGCGGATCCGCGAGTGGTGGAGCAGCCCCGCGTCTATCGGGAGATCTCCTATGACGAGATGCTGACCATGGCCCATCTGGGAGCGCGGGTGCTTCACAGCCGGGCGGTGGAGCTGGCGCGGGAAAAGCAGGTGCGGGTGGAGGTGCGCTCCACCTTCGCGCCGGAGGACGCGGGCACCGCACTTTGTTCCGCCGAACGGGAGGAGCCGGCCGTTCGCGGCATCACCTGCGATGAGCCCATCACCATGCTGACGGTGTTCGGCATCGGCGGCGGTGCAGATACCTGTCGGCTGTTTGAACTGCTGGATGAAAGCGGTGTGCCCATCGATGTGATTATCCGCTCTGCCGGCGGAGAAAAGGGCAGGGTGGGCTTTTCGGTGAGCGGGGAGGACGGTGGCCGGGCGGAGGAGCTGCTTCGGGAGCATCAGCAGGGGCTGGGATTTTCCGGCTTTCTCGCCCAGACGGAGCTGGCAAAGGTGTCGGTGATCGGCAGCGTGAGCGGCTGCGGCGTGGCGGCCCAAATGCTGCGGGCGCTGGAAGCGGGCGGCATCGGGCCGCAGTACATCACAACAGGAGAGCTGCGCGCCTCGGTGATCGTCCGGCAGGATCAGGCCCGTCAGGCTGTCCGCCTGCTGCACGGGGCATTTTTCGAGGAATGAGCAAAAGCCTCTGATAACTGCAAATATCCCTTCCGCCCCGTCGAAGGGATATTTATTTGTCTTCCGCTCTTTCCATCGGCGTTTTTTTGTGTTATACTACGATCATAAAAAATGCCGAAAGAACGGAGAAGAATTATGGAAAAGCCCCGTTATCAGGATAAAACGAAAAATCGTCCCCGCCCCAACCGCCGTCCGCGGCGGCAGGAATCTGCATTTGCCGCCATGGAGCGGTTGGACGCACCGATGGAAGCTGCCGACAGCGGTCTGATCGAGGGCCGCAACGCCGTCTGGGAGGCGCTGCAATCGGGCCGTCAGCTGGATAAGATCCTGCTGGCACAGGGTGCGCAGAATATGGGACATATCCTGGCCGCCGCCCGGAGCGCCGGGGTGGCCATCCAGGAGTGCGACCGCCGCAAGCTGGACAAAATGACGGTCACCGGCGCCCATCAGGGCATCATCGCGCTGGGTGCCGCCGCCGAATACAAAACGATCGATGATATCCTGGCCCTGGCCGCGTCGCGGGGTGAAAAGCCTCTGCTGGTTCTGTGCGACGGGCTCACCGATCCCCACAATCTGGGCGCGGTCATCCGCTCCTGCGAGGTGCTGGGCGGACACGGCGTCGTGGTGCCCCGGCACCGCTCCGCCGGGTTGAATGCCGCCTGTGCAAAGGCCGCCGCCGGCGCACTGGAGCATCTGCCGGTGGCCAAGTGCGCCAACATGGCCACGGCGATTCAGGAACTGAAGGACAGAGGCGTATTCATTCTGGCTGCCGACATGGGCGGACAGCCTGCTCAGAGCATCGATCTGGATATGCCCTGCGCCATCGTCATCGGCGCGGAGGGAAGCGGCGTGTCGGAGGGCGTCCGCAAGGCCGCCGATCTGATCGTCAGCATCCCGCAAAAGGGCGCGATCCAGTCGCTGAACGCGTCCAATGCCGCTGCCATCCTGCTGTATGAGGCCGTCCGGCAGCGCGGATAAAGGAGCATCGCCGTGACACATTCTGAGGAAGAACGCTACTCTCTGGAGGATATCCTGCTGGAGTTCGGACAGCACGAAAAAAA
>CAZDUQ010000086.1:2392-6023 GCA_964508665.1 uncultured Oscillospiraceae bacterium
AAGAACGCTACTCTCTGGAGGATATCCTGCTGGAGTTCGGACAGCACGAAAAAAAGCCGGAGCCTGATCGCCCGGCCCGGCCCGTGCCGCCCGTGGCGGAGCCTGCCCAAGAGCAGACGGAGTCGACTCCCGGAGAATCGTCCGCATCGCCGCCGGTATCAGAAGCGGATATGCGGGCGCAGGAGGCTGCGCTGGCCGCACGGATGCGTGCCCGTCGGAGTCCACCGGAGATGCCCCGGACGGAAACACCCGCCGCCGGAGTGGGACGGACGATCGCCGATACCGTGGATCAGGCCCGGCAGGAGCGTCATGCCGCTTCGGAGGAGGAACCGGCGGGTCACGGCCGGATCACGACCAAGTTTCCCGCCGTGCAGGAGATGATGCGTCAGGCGGAGGAAGCGCCGCAGAAGCCGCAGGAGCTTCAGCCGGAGCCGCTGAATTTTGCCGCCTTTACCAAGCGGGAGATCCCGCGCAGGGCCCCCGCGCCGCCGACGGAGGAGGATATCCGCCGCAGCCGTACCTCGGCACCCTGGCGGACGACCGCCGAGCCAGAGAAGCATCAGCCGCGCCCTCAGGAGGAGCGGCCCCAGCCCCGTATGCGTACCATCGATCTGACGGCGGGGCAGTCCAGATTGGAATTTGCACCGGATCCGGAGGCATTTGACCCGGAAGAGCCGGAGGTGCCCGCAAAGCCCCGCCGCCGGCTGCCTTATGATCTGATGAATCGCCCACAGGAGGACGCCGGACAGGCTGTCTCCCGACTGAGCAAGCGTCTGGGCGGGATGGCGGCCCGTATGCTGCTGTTCTTCCCGGTGATGGTCACCGCACTGTATCTCACCGCAGCGGCATCCCGCGGGATGCCCATGCCAGGCGGCTTTACCTATGCGGCCTATCCCGCTTACTATCTGGGTCTGCTGGCGTTGTGCCAGCTCCTCAGTCTGATTCTGGCTCATGAATGCACCCTTTCGGGCCTGTGGCGTCTGTTTCACGGCCGCCCCACGATGGACACGCTGGTGACGGTATCCGGTCTGGTCTCGCTGGGCTACTGCGTCACGGCGGCGCTTTTGCCCGACTGGCGGATGGGCGTGCCTTATGTCTGCGTCAATACGGTCACGGGCTTTTTCACACTGCTGGGCAAGCGGCAACGCTGTGAGACATTGCGCAGAAATTACAAGGCTCTGACCATGGGCACCGCGCCCAGCGGTGTCAAGCTGTATTCCGATGGCAAGGTGCAAAATCTGGTCGCTAAGACCCAAAGCGGCGTGGATGTGGAGCCTCAGGTACTGTCTCTGCCGGATTTCACCGAGCGGTATTCCTGCTTCTTCGCGCCGCTGGCCATCGTACTGGCTGTGGCGCTTGCCATGTCCTCCACCGTGCTGAAAGGGGATGCTTTGCATTTTCTCTGGAGCCTTTCGGCCATTCTGTCGGTATCGGCTCCCATGTGTCTGCTGCTGTCCTCCAGTGCCAGCGGAAAGCGTCTGGGAAAGAAGCTGTATACCTCCGGCAGTATGCTGATTAACGCCGCAGCTGCCGGCAAGCTGGCCCGCAGCCGACAGGCGGTGCTGCGGGATGCCGATCTCTATCCTGCCGGCGCGGTGAAGATTACCGGCATGAAGATTGCCGAAAATCAGGAGCCGGAGATGGTGGTGGGCTGTGCGGCCTCGCTTTTGCAGGAGGTAGGCGGCGGCCTGGCCAAGGCGTTTGTGGAATTTGCGCGGCAGATGTACATCGTTCCCAACAAGGCGCGGGAGCTTCGGTTTTTTGACACCCGCGGCATCGCGGCCAATGTCTCCGGGAAATATGTGCAGCTGGGCACGGCATCCTATCTGATGCGAGTGGGCATCCGTGTCACAGAAGGACTGAAGCTGAAAAACAGCATCTTCGTTGCCATCGACTCCCAGTTTGCCGGCATTTTTTCCATGCACTATGATGTGCAGACACCGGTCTATGCCGCCTTCGGGCTGCTGAAGCAGGCGAAGATCCGTCCGGTGCTGGCGCTGCGGGATACCAACCAGACCCAGGCCGCGGTGGAGAGCCGCTTTGAGCTGCGGAGGGATACCGTTTTGCAGCCGGAGCTGGAGGAGCGCCTGCGCTATTCCGCCTCGGCCTTCGGCAGGGAGGAGGAGACGCTGGCGCTGCTGTCCCGCGATGGGCTGCTGCCCTTTGCGGAGGTGCTGTGCGCTGCGAAGAAATGGCGGCTGGCCGCCCGGACAGGCTGTTTTCTGGGTACGATGTGCGCGCTGTGCGGTATGCTGATCCTGGCATTTCTCACAGGGAAAAGTGCCGCCGTCGCGGCCGATCCGCTGAATGTTTTGGCCTATCTGGTGCTCTGGAGTCTGCCTGCAAAACTCATTCGAGGCATTATGACCAAAATTTGAAGTCAAAATTTGTGCAACATTTTCTTTTATTTCTCACTACATGAAAAATAATTGTTGAAAAGTACAATCTAATCCGATATAATAAAAACGTGAATTGCGATTTTGATGCTGAAATTGTGATTTGAATTGAAATACACCGTTGAAGGAGAGAAAATCATTATGGCATATCCCATGGAGAAAATTCGTAATGTCTGTTTGCTGGGTCACGGCGGTGAGGGCAAAACCTCTCTGGTCGAAAGCCTGTTGTATCGTACCGGCGGTACCGACCGCCTGGGCAAGGTTGCCGAGGGCAACACCATCAGCGACTATGATCCTGAGGAGATCAAACGCCAGATCTCGATCCAGGCCAGCCTGGCTCCTGTGGAATATGAGGATTATATTCTGAATTTCATCGACACCCCCGGTTATTTCGACTTCGAGGGGGAGGTCGCCCAGGCGCTGCGCGTTGCCGACTGCGGCGTGATCGTGGCCTCTGCCAAAAACGGAGCCTCCGTCGGCTCCGAAAAGGCATGGAAGCGGCTGAACAAGCTGGGTCTGCCCCGATTCTTCTACATCTCCAAGATCGACGAGGAAAACGCCGATTACGAAAAGGCCTTCCAGTCCCTGCGCGACGCCTATGGCCTGAGCGTCACTCCCTTCACCATCCCCCTGATCGAGAACGGAAAGCCCACCGGCGTGGTCAACCTGATCAATAAGAAGGCCTTTAAGGCAGAGGGCAACAAGACCGTTGAGGTTCCGCTGCCCGCCGATCATCTGGAGCAGGTGGAAAATCTCCGTACCGCACTGATGGAATCAGTGGCAGAGACCTCCGAGGAGCTGATGGACAAGTATTTCAGTGGTGAAGAGTTCACCAAGGAGGAAATGCTGACCGGTCTGCGTGCCGGTGTTCGGGATGGCTCTCTGGCGCCTGTGGTGTGCGGCTCCGCTTTCTCTGGCGTGGGCACCATGCAGCTGCTGTACACCATCCTGAACTTTGCGCCCAACCCCAGCGAGGTCCGGGTGGAGCACGGCGTGGATGCCGACGGTCAGCCTGTTGAGGTCAAGTATGATGCCAACGGCAAGCCCATGGCCTTCGTCTTCAAGACGGTCGCCGACCAGTACGGTCGCTTCTCCTTCTTCAAGGTCGTTTCCGGCAAGGTCACCTCCGATATGATCCTGCAGAATGTGAATACCGACACCCAGGAAAAGCTGGGCCACATTTATATTGTCAAGGGCAAAAAGAATATCGAGGTCAAGGAGATCAGTTGCGGTGA
>CAZDUQ010000087.1:0-6013 GCA_964508665.1 uncultured Oscillospiraceae bacterium
TTCTGCTTCATCACGTGTAATTCTATAATAGGACAAGACATCTAGAATTTCATTGTCGTCGCACGAAAAATCGCCATCTTTGAATTTGTTCAAGGCTATAATTGATTTCGCTTTTTCAAGCTTATCTGGTGGCAATGCTTTAAATTTTGCCCACCACGCATTGGCTAAATCGCAGTCGTGTTCTGTCACGGTCGTATAGCGAGTTGCCAATCTTGATCTGAGATCAGCATCATAGATACGACGATATATAATGAATGTTTCAGGCATCCATAGGATTTTCATAAACTCATCAACATCACGGCCAAACGCTTCTTCAAAGAAATCAACGCCACGCCCAATTTTGCCTTTTGTCGAGTTAAGCACAGCTTGAACAGCACGGATAAATTTTCTGTTCCAATGCTTACCGATATAATCACGGTTCATAAAGAACTCTTTATCATTTATAGGATGGTACTTCATCGGGAAGGAGTAGATACTTGCACCCAACTCCTCGCACAGATCAACATTCATTCTTAAGCGATAGTATAGCTCTTCAGGTTTATCTTCGAAATTATACAGCAAATAATTTGACAGACTTTTTATTCCGCTGCCTACAGCCGTACGAATAGATCTTTCATAAATGTCTTTCAATTTCCAATGGTCAAAAGCAATTCGCAAAGGATAAATATTCACCTCTGCCAGTTTGTCCATATTTGCTTCTGTAATCAGTCGAGAATCAATACCTTGGTTGAAGTCCACAATACGCTTTCTTTTTGCTGGTTTGTGGGTTTTCTCGTACAAAGGGCGTACATATTCATCCAACCCTAAAATATCTTCTTTGGAGGCAGTATAATGGTAAAGACAATGTGCTTCTTCCAGCTTAAGATACAGCTCCGTTTTCTCTGCATCATCTTTCAGTTTTTCCATTATTTCTTTATAAATGGAAATAGCCTTGCGGATATAAGCACGATCGTTGTAGGAATCCTTGAGATTCTTAATTGTTACATCATATTCATTTGGTGGTGTATAAGTTGCACCAACGCCAAAACCACACTCTTTGATCTCATCAATAATCTGATCATAACACTTCGATGCCAGTACATTATTGTCCAGTAAAAGCAAATCTTTTCTTGCACCGAAGCGCTCATCAGTAAACTCAATTCGCTTTTTCAGGTTAATATAGTCACAGTATTGTGGCTCTAATTTAGGTACTGCACAGAATCTACATTTGTTAATGCAACCCCTTGTCATATACGCAAAGTAAGCATTATTTGCAGGATAAACATATTCAATTTCTTCAAGGATTGAATAGTCAAGAGGCAGTTCATCAATAATAAGGTCATTATCTGAATCTATGTCACCTGGCTTGTTTAGTAAACCTACAAAAGGTTTGATGCCAGTTGCTAATTCGATTTCATTAGGCAGGAGAGATGACATAATACCACCCACCATAACATCTTCAGGCTTTTTGCAAAGTTGCTTTGCAAAGTTAATGGTATCAATGGTAATATCCCAATAAAATGTAAATAATGTAGTAATGCCAACCTTATCGAATCTCGGATTAGTAAAATACTCTTTATCTTTATATTTTTTGCGGTATTCTTTTACTGCATCTAAAACTATCTCATCCTCAAAAATTGGATCAGTTTCAAGAATTGCATACTTACCAAGTTTTATAAATTCGAAGAGCGTAGGATAATAGACCTTCCAAAATATTTCAGGAAAAATAATGGAAAGGTGATTGATAAGCTCTTCACAAATCAACTCCACAGCTAACGAACGCATATCGCCCTTGTAAAAACGTACGTCATCGCCAACCATACGATAATAAGTTGCTAATTTCATTAGTCCCATCGGCGGGTATTTGTTTTTATAATTTGGCTCAATGAGCAAGACTTTTCTATTCATAGGGTATTATCTCATCTCTTCTTTGATTTTCTCAATAATCTGCTCTGCTATATCCTTAGGCGCAATATCGGTGACAATGGACAAAATCTTACCAACCAATTTTCGTTCACTTCTTGAAAGTTTAGACATAGAACTTGTAACAAACGACTTTTTCTTACCGTCATCATCAACTACTACGGTAGTCGTTTCTGCTTTTGTCTTCAGCTTATCGGCCTCATATTTTTGTCCAATGCTCTTTCTAACTTCCGATAAAGGAGAAGTGCTATCACTGGTGTCGAGTTTATCTAAACGTTTACGAGCATCTTCGGCGCTTTTCTTAGCTTTATCAATGTCAAATTGAAGTTTTTGGCGTTCTTCTTCATTGACAAAGCCCTGCTCTTTTTCTTTCTTTTGATATTCAGCGACTTTGCTAAGATATTCTTCTTGTCGCTTATAGTCATTTTTGACACGATTTGCTTCATAATAGAGTTTGTGTAGCACATCGTAGAAATACTCTCGCAGCAGGTCTTCAAACAAAACACGAGTTTCATTTTCGTTAAAATAATCACGCTGAGAATTCGGGATAAGGTTACGACTTGCAGCAAATACTTCGCCTACGAAATAATAGTTGCCTCGATTTTCCTTAAAAAGAGGTTGGAGCGTATCATCATTTCCAAGCTGAATGTTTGCACTTCGCACACGCAGTCCTCTCATATGGTTTATAATTGGAATCTGTTTTTCAAAACGTGACAAGCCCACCCACATCCAAGCAATCAAATTGCCGGATACATCTCGAAAATCCTTAAATTCCAAACGGGAGATTTCATCGTAGTTCTTTAAAGAAGTACCGCTTTGTTCCTTGAGCTTAGTTGTATATTCCTTGAAAATTTGCGAACCGTTTACTCTAACGCAATATTCATCAATGGTATAACCGATTGACTTGGCATAGTTGTAAATCTGGCTTCGAAGAATGAAAGTGTTTTTATACGGAACAGGAACAACAAAGCTGAGATACTCTCGAACCTTTGCATCATCTAAAAGGTCGGTGTTTTCTTTGTTAATATCAAACATCTCGACCTCGAAATAATGTTCCTCTTTTGCTTCGGGTTCGGTTGAATATGTTATAATAGCATCCCAAATCTCATCAAGCGTATATTTCTTGTTTTCGACAAGCATTGCTCGCATCTTCTGTGCATCACAAGTCATAATGGATTTTGTGCTTTCACCAAGATAACTCGTCGTGAATTTTAGCGTCTTACAATACGCCAAACCACAAAGACGACCGATGCCACGAAAGCCTTTATTTCTTCCGATTTCCTTGTTGCTGTTAGCAATGTCACCAACATCTTCAATAAAATGATCTGCTTTTACGCCGGTCGCATTATCTTTAATGCTTATGTATCGTTTTTGGCTATCTGTGTATATATCAACATAACCTTCGTCAGCAGATAAGATGCCTTCTCTTATTGCAAGGTCGATTTGGTCGCAGGCATTCTGTATATATTCTCTGTAGATAACCTTGGAGTCCGAATACATACCTGTTGTGAGATTATCAAGTATATTTTTGCCTACTGTAGCCATAACTTCCTCCTTACTTATATTGCTTATAAATTGGTTTTGGGAACTTAATGTTAAGCAATGAACGGAAAATCGGATTCTGAATAATATATTCTCCCTGTTTCAAACGTGTCATCATCGTCTTATATACAGGAGGAATGCTCTTATAGTCGCTTTTTGTGACTTCAATGGAATTTGTACGACCATAAGCGTGAGTAGAACAGTTTCCAGTCACTCTGTCGTGAATAGCACTTCTAAACTGTTCTGCAGCAAAGAGTACTACACCAAGCGAACGTCCACGTTCTGCAACATCAAGCACCTGACGAAGAATAGGAGAGTTCTTAGGGGTTTCCTTTGATGCGTACTTGTTTAATTCGTCGATGAAAATCACAATTCTTGAGGGCGGATTCACCCCTTCTTCTCCGGCATATTGACCTAATTGTAAATCGTAGATTGTACGGATTGCGTCACCGAACACATACGCCTGCTTATCTTCAGAGAGCTTGGCAATATCAATAACGTGTACTTCGTTTTTCTTAATGTATTTAAGGGCATCGCCAATACGGGTTTCGCCTTCGTCTTCACGAACATCCCTTGCAAAAATCTTATTGTCAGTAATGCTTTTGTTGATGATACGATAAAATTTTCTCCAGCTCGCCACAGGGATTTCCTTATCTTTTCCGGATGTTTCAGCAGAACACTTTTCTTTTACAGCCTCAAGGAACTCTTGCCAATCGCTGACTTGGTTGAATTTGCCTTGACCTGACATAATATAGCTGATGATAGATTCCATTGTTTGGGTGGAGTCATCAATATTGGCAAACATCAAGTCGAGGTTCTCTTTATCGTATTTATAGATATATTTGAACTTCTTGGCTTTCTTCTTTTTGATGTTGTCAGCAACTTCTTCAGGAGTCATATAGGTGTTCCAATGACGTGTTTTAGGAATCGAATAAGGATAATAATACTGAACATTTTTGAACGGTTCAGCCGCCAGTCCCAACTTTTCATATTTAGCGAAAGTATCCTTTCGAGCCTGCTCAGGATTACGCTCATCGGAGAAGTCGTTTAACTGATCTATAGCAAGCAAGTCCTTACCCTTGACATTAAATAGTACAAACGCAACACTATCTTCATCCTCATTCTGTGGTTCTTTTTTCATGTAGCTATCCTGAATAGCCTTTAAAAGGAACATCGCATAAGATGTCTTAGATGCAAGACCCGAAATGCCCGAAATATTCAAATGCGCACCCTCTGGACCGATAATGAATTTGGAATTGAGATTTACGGGGAGTGTAACTTTTTCACAACCCTTGGTACCCTCGTACATTTCAAGATAACCGCACACAAGTGGATTACGAATATCATTAAGTCCAAGAGCATAGTTGATTTCTTCGGCGGTAGCCAGCATTACTTTTGCATTGCTTTGGAGAGGAATATAGATATTTTCGGTATTACACACAACTTTGGCTGTAACATAATTCATTCCTACACGCAGAGTATTTTCTTCGGAATTTACATCACCAAAATCGCTTGAAATGAAATTTGTAAGAAAACTTGCAGCATCGGTGATATGTGCAATATCTTCAATAACACCGTACGAAAACGAATTATTAACATGTTGCACTTTCACAATATCGAATGGATTTAATATCAGCTCGGGGTCTGTCCAAAATGTAAAGTTATCAATTGTCGTAGGATTCTTTTCAGTCGCCAGTACACGGCCTATAATCGTATTAGCCATTTATATTTATCCTCCTTAAAACAGATGCAAGAACATTTCTGTGCTGATATATTTGCTTTTTACATAAGACTCGGTCAAAAATACAGGATACAGATGATTTGCCCAACGACGATCAGTACCATAGCAAGTAGGGTTGCGCTCGTTGATAATGTTGGCGGAAATCAGATCAATAACGTCGCTATCAATACCGTTTTCTATTTCTTCGTCCATCATTATTTTTTCAACTTTAACCACTCCATCAAAAGGTGTTTGTGTTCTGCGTTTATCTCGTAAACGGATATACCAAACGCCAAATTGAACATCGCCTAAATAATGATTTTCGTATCGTGCAACAGGAGTTCTATGAAACACAGGTAAATCTGCGATATAATTTGAATTAGGCTTGCCTGTGTGGTCAAGACAGCTTTCAGGGTTGAATGATTTGGAAACACCGATTACCCAACGATAATTATGCTTGATTTTTTGGAGCGTTCTCAAATCTTCTCGACCAGATTTCATAACTTTGTATTCCAAAGAACCATCTTTGAGCAAATAAGCATCTTGTCCTAAACGCTTATCTTTTACTAATTCAGCGACCATTCGTTTTTCGGCTTCAATCATATAGTCTTGTATAACGCCGACCGCCAAATTATCAAGTTTAGTGTCAGGAGAGCCTACCTTTGATGTTGAATACGGGATAATGGCGGAAAAATGCAAACCCAAACGCTGCAATTCTTCGCTTTCATTCAACTTTTTGACCTTAGATGCAAAATAAGCAGCATCATTCCAACCGTCAGCGTTTGCCTTATCAGGGAGAGCTAAAACCAATTCACGATAGAAGCGTTCCTTTGACATACGCTTATTTTC
>CAZDUQ010000088.1:0-5878 GCA_964508665.1 uncultured Oscillospiraceae bacterium
CCCACCCTGCTGGATACGCTGGAGAGCTACAGCTTACAGGCGGCCTTTTTCGTGGAGGAGGCCGATTTGGCCGGTCAGGCGGAGACCCTGCGGGAGCTGTATTGCCGGGGCCACGCCGTGGGTATCCTGCTCACCGATGGGGAAGCGCCGCTGGAGCAGGCGCAGCGATGCGGGGCAGCACTGGCGCAGGTGCTGCATCTGCGGATCCGAACGGTGTGCGCCTATGGATTGACGCTGACCGACCAGCAGAAAACGCTGCTGGAGGGAAACGGCTTCGTCCTGTGGGAGCCCACGCTGGAGCCATATGCGGAGGGGATCACCGCCAGAAAGCTAAACACCAATGCACGGCGGGCGTTGCGGAACGCACCGGAAAAAAGCTCGCTGCATTTGCGACCAGACGAGGTGACGCTGGAGGCGCTGCCGCTGCTGTCCAGCTATCTGGTGGCACAGGGCTTTACCGTGGCACCCGTCCGGGAATGGACGGCACCGTATTGACAGAGCTGAAACGCCGCGCCCGAGAGGGGCGCGGCGCCAGTTTGTCAAAAAAGTCAAAGCTGCCCGTAGGGCAGCTTTGTTTATCCGAGGGTTTTTGGCCGTGATCTGTGTGATCATGGTCAAAAACACCCCGACCCGCCGGATTTTCCGCAGAAAATCGGCGAAATCCGGCCCGCAGGCCGGAGCCAAACCTGTCAAAGAACCCAACGAATGTGGTTCTTTGACAGCCTCACGCCGCGCCCGAGAGGGACGCGGCGCTTTTTTCTTTCCTTATCGGCCTGACGGCTGCTGAAAAAGCCCGCCCCGTGAGGGGCGGGCAAGGGGATCAGGCGAAGCGGGCCTGCAAATAGGTCAGCGTGGTGGACGGGACGAGCCGTTCCAGGGCGGGCCAGTCCCGCTCCTCCAGCAGGGCGCGGACGCGGCTGGCACTGATGGGCGCGCCGTCCAGCTCCTTCCGCGGGATCACCGTCACCTCCACCCCATGGGCGGGCAAAAAGGCCAGCAGCTGCCGGTTATAGGCGTCGGTAACGGGGCTCAGAGGCTCGGTACCCACGAAGCGGCGGGTGATGCCCAACGCCGGGGCAAAGTGCCGAACGAAGACCTCCAGATCCAGCTGGCAGCGGATCTGGGGGATGCGCTCCTTTTCTCTGATGAAATAGGTGGGGAAGGTGGCCGCCGAGATCAGATAATCTCCCGTGGGGTGGACGAACACATTTTTCAGGTCAGCCACGCCCTTTTGCACCAGCTCCAGCCGATCGGCGGCGGGAAACAGACTCTTGTCCTCAGAAAGGACGAACAGGTGCAGGGTGTCCACCTGGGCCGCCGCCTGCTCCACCAGATACCGGTGTCCCAGCGTAAAGGGATTGCAGTTGGCCACGATGGCCCCCACCGTGCCGGGGTCGTCCGGCCGCTCCAGCCCGGCGACGAACTGCGTCACACCGTCCCGGACATTTTCCATCAGCAGGGTGTCGGGGGTCTCGGCCACGGGATAAAAGCTCAGCCCCTCAAACAGAAAGCGATTTTTGGGCTTGGTGTACAGAAACAGGTGCCGCAGCCCCCGGCGAAAGGCCTCCTGCCGCAGGTGGGTGATGATGGTAGCCGTCAGTCCCTCGCCCTGCATGGCGGGATCCACGGCGATGCACTTGCAGATGTTGCCGTCCAGCGAGCCGGTGGCCACGATGCGGTCATCCTCCAGCAGGTTGACAGTAAAGGGGATGGCCGGGTCATAGTCCAGCGATTCCCGGGCGAGAAATTCCGCCACGGCCTTTTGCCGCCAGGGGCGCAGCGGCGCGCCGATCTCCAGTTCCATGGGATATCTCCTTTCAGATGCCGTAAAAGCGGCAGGCATTTTCCATCGTCAGGGCGGCGGCCTCTTCGGTCGTGATGCCCCGGATGTCAGCCAGCACGGCCAACGTGTGGGGCAGCAGCCCGCTGTGGCACCGCTTTCCCCGGAAGGGAACGGGGGCCAGATAGGGACAGTCGGTCTCGATGAGGATGCGGTCGGCGGGCATCATGTTCAGCACCTCGTGGGATTTGCGGGCGTTTTTGAAGGTGATGACCCCGGTAAAGCCCAGATACCACCCCCGGGACAGCAGCTCCTTCGCCGTCACGGCGCTGCCGCTGTAGCAGTGGAACACGCCCCGCACCTCCGGAAATTGCCGCACCACCGACAGGCAGGCTTCCATGCCCTCCCGCTGATGCACCACCACCGGCAGCGAAAGCTCCCGGGCGATCTCCAACTGGTCGGCAAAGCAGCGCAGCTGCACCTCCTCCGGGTCGTTCATCCAGTGGTAATCCACGCCGCATTCGCCGATGGCCCGCACCTTGGGGTGCTTTGCCAGCCGACGCAGCTGCTCTGCGGCGGCATCGTTCCACGAACCGGCAAACTCCGGGTGCCAGCCCACTGCGGCGTGGATGAAAGCGTACCGCTCCGCCAGCGCCACCGTGCGCTCATTGGTCTGCCGGTCACAGCCGATGTTGACGATATGGGCCACGCCGTTGGCGTGAAGCTCCTGCAAAAGGGCATCCCGGTCGTCGTCAAAGGCCGGATCGTCGTAGTGGGCGTGGGAGTCAAAGATCTGCATGGGGATGCACCTCAGATGGCGGCCAGTAGCCTGTCCACATTGTCCTCAGTGGTGGCCCAGCTGGTGCAGAAGCGGACATTGCGGTGATTTTCGTCGGCGGGGCCGTAATCGTCAAAGGAGAAGTCCTGCTTCAGCCGTTCGATCTGCTCCAGCGACAGGATGGGGAACTGCTGATTGGTGGCGCTGTCGCACATGAAGGAATAGCCCTTGTCGGCAAAGCCCTGCCGCAGCTTGCGGGCAAGGCGAATGGCGTGGGCGCTGAGCTCGAAATACAGCTCGTCAGTGAACAGCACATCGAACTGGATGCCCAGCAGTCGGCCCTTGGCCAGCAGGCCGCCCCGCTGCTTGATGAGGGAGCGGAAGCCCTGGATCAGCCCGGGATCGGGGATGACCACCGCCTCACCGAACAGCGCGCCCTGCTTGGTTCCGCCGATGTAGAACACATCGCACAGACGGGCGATGTCCCGCAGGGTCAGGTCGCACTCCGGAGCGGCCAGGGCGTAGCCCAGCCGGGCACCGTCCAGAAACAGGGGCAGTCGGTATCGGTCGCACACCGCCCGGATGGCCTCCAACTCGGCGAGGGAATACAGCGTTCCGGTCTCGGTGGACTGGGAGATATAGACCATGCCGGGCTTGACGATGTGCTCCCAGGAGGCATCGCTTTTCCACGCCTCATAGGCCTCCGCGATGCTCCGGGCGGTGAGCTTGCCGTTTTCACCGGGGATGGCCAGCACCTTGTGTCCGGTGCCCTCGATGGCGTTGACCTCGTGACAGTTGATGTGGCCGGTGGTGACGGCCAGCACGCCCTCGTGGGGCCGCAGCAGGGAATAGATCACCGTGGTGTTGGTCTGGGTGCCGCCCACCAGAAAATGCACGGCGGCGTTGGGCGTGCCGCAGGCGCGGCGGATCTTTTCGGCAGCGGCGGCGCAGTAAGGATCCTCCCCATAGCCCAGAGTCTGGTCCATGTTGGTCTCCAGCAGCTTTTGCAGAATGGCAGGGTGAGCGCCCTCCAGATAATCACAGTCAAAACGGATCATACAAATGTCCTCCTTGGTGGCAATGTGGTTATTCTCCATTTTACCGAAAAACCGGCACAAATACAAGTAGCGTCCCGGGGAAAAGTGTGCTAAAATACACATAAAAGCCAACGCTTGGGGAGGTTGCGGATATGCAGCGAATTTATCTCATCCGAAACGGACAAACGGTAGCCGATGAACAGGGCCTGTGCTGTGGGCGATCCGATCTGCCGCTGTCGCCTGCCGGAGAAAGCGCCCTGCGGGTGCTGCGGGCTGCGGGAGGTTATCCCGATGCCGCCGGAAAGCGGCGCATCACCTCCGGCGCACAGCGGGCCGGCCGGACGGCGGAGCTGCTGTTCGGCCCGGATGACGGGGAAGAGGTCATCCCCGCCTTCCGCGAGCTGGACTATGGCGTGTTCGAACTGCAAAGCCTGGAGACGCTGAAAACGCGTGAGGATTTCATCCGGTGGCAGAGCGACCGGACAAACAACCGCACACCCGGCGGTGAAAGCGGCGCCGATGTGGCTGCACGGGTGCGGCCTGCGGTTGCAGACCTGATCCGCGACGGGCGGGATGCCATCGTGGTGACCCACGGCGGCATCATCGCCGCCATCATCAGTGACCTGTTTCCCGAAAGCACCATGGAGCGCAGCCGGCTGCGGGGCGAGCCCGGCAAGGGCTGGTGCGTCACGCTGGAAGGAGAACGCCCGCTGCGTTTTGAGCCGGTGCCTGATGCCTTTTTGGATCAGGAACGAGCGCTGTCGAAAAAATGGGTCTGGCTTCCCATCGGCATGGCCGCCGGGGCGGTTCTGTCGGTGCTGCTGGCGGCCTATGGCGCCGTCCTGGACTGGACGCCCACGACCCAGGGCGTGTTTGCCGGTCTGACGGTGGCGCTGCTGGTGGGGGCCAAGGTGCTCCAGCTCTGCAAGCTGCGTTGTCCCTACTGCGGAAAGGCGGTCTCGCCCACCCGGCTGATGGGAAAAAAGCGCCCGGTCTGTCCCTTCTGTGGCCGGGGCTATCGATACGGAAGGTAACGGCCTGTGGAGAGCATTACTTTCAAGCTGCAAAACGGGGACAAGCGCCCACTGTATGAGCAGCTTTACCGCCGGATCGTGGAGGAGATCGAGGCCGGCCGACTGAAAAACGGCGAAAAACTGCCCTCCAAGCGGGCGCTGTGTTCCCATCTGCACATCAGCCAGAGCACGGTGGAGACGGCCTATGGCATGCTCACCGCCGAGGGCTATCTGCGGGCCAAACCCAAAAGCGGCTATTATGTCTGCGGCGAGCTTTCCCGTCCCGTGAGCGACCGGCAGGCCACCGCGACTGCGGCGCCTCCGGAAAGCAGAGCCCTCCCCCGGTACGACCTGTCCACCGGCGCAGTGGACACCGATATCTTCCCTTATGCCTCCTGGGCACGGCTCAACCGGGAAGTCATTTCCCAGAATCCCGGGCTGCTGCAGCGGGGAGAGGCGCAGGGAGATCCGGCCCTGCGGCAGGCACTGGCGGGCTTTCTGCGGGAATACCGGGGCGTCCGGTGCAGCGAAGAGCAGATCGTGGTGGGGGCCGGGCTGGAATATCTGCTGAATGTGCTGGTGCAGGTGCTGCCGGAGGACAGCGCCTACGGGCTGGAGGATCCGGGCTATCTGGCGGCGTGGCAGGTGCTGCGCAACCACGGGCGGCAGATCCGCATGATCCCACTGGACGAAAGCGGCCTGCGGGTCGATGCCCTGCGGGCGAGCGGGGCCACAGTGGCCTTTGTCACCCCGTCTCACCAGTTCCCCATGGGCTGCACCATGCCGGTGGGCCGCCGGGCGGCGCTGCTGGCCTGGGCCGAAGAAGACGGGCGGCGTTTCATCGTGGAGGATGACTACGACAGCGAGTTCCGCTATCTCAGCCGCCCCATCCCCGCCATGCAGAGTCTGGATGACGGCGAGCGGGTCATTTATGTGGGTACCTTTTCCCGCTCCATCGCTCCCTCCATCCGCGTGGCCTATCTGGTGCTGCCCCGGCGGCTGCTGCCGGCCTATCGGCAGCGGCTGGGCTTTGCGGCCTCCACCGTGTCCCGCTTTGAGCAGCAGACGCTGGCGGCCTTTATCAGCAGGGGACTGTATGCCCGCCATCTGCGGCGGGCGGTCAACCTTTACCGCAAAAAGCAGCAGCTTCTGCTGTCTGAGCTGGAAAAGCTGCCGGACGCGCGGATTTCCGGCGCGCAGGCGGGGCTGCATTTTCTGCTGACCCTCCCCGGGCGGGACGAAGACTGGCTGGTGGCCCGGGCTGCGGAGG
>CAZDUQ010000089.1:0-1652 GCA_964508665.1 uncultured Oscillospiraceae bacterium
CCCGTGGGGCCGTATACATTATAATGATTGAACACATACCTGACCTGATACATCCCAATGCCCTCCTGTTTTTCCTGTGCTTTGTCCTGATGATAGCAGCGTCGCCGTCCGATAAAACGGACTCATTCTCTCTGCCGCCGCCGGTCACTGGCGGCCACATCCAAATTCTTTGTGAAATTTCACAACATCCACCAGCAAAGTCACCTGTTCTGCGGCGTTTCCACTGCTTTTTATGACGAAATTTCATTTTTCTGGTTTTGACCCGTTGCGCTGTTTTTTTGTTTTTGCTATAATACTTTTGTTAAAAACCTGT
This sequence comes from uncultured Oscillospiraceae bacterium, assembly GCA_964508665.1. Taxonomy (GTDB): domain Bacteria; phylum Bacillota; class Clostridia; order Oscillospirales; family Butyricicoccaceae; genus UBA4644. Next base: position 314 of record CAZDUQ010000089.1, read on the forward strand.
TTGACCGTCTGTTTTCACATTACCTGAAAGGGGATTCCATATCATGAAAAAACTGTACGAGGGCAAGACCAAAAATGTCATGCTGGACGAAGCCAACAACATCGTTTACCTGTTCTTTAAGGACAGCGCCACCGGCGAAAACGGCGTCTTCGATCCCGGCTCCAACTCCGTCGGCGGCAGCGTGGAGGGCAAGGGCAGGATCGGCCTGGCCGTCTCCAGATATTTCTTTGAGCTGATGGAGAAAAACGGCATCCCCACCCACTATCTGGGCTCCGATCTGGATCAGGGACTGATGAAGGTGCGCAACCTTACCGTCCCCAAGTTGGAGTTCGTGCTGCGGTATTTCACCGCCGGCTCCATGTGCCGCCGCTTCGATCTGGAGCAGGGCATTCCCTTCGATCCCCCCTATTGCGAGGTCACGCTGAAGAGCGATGCCCAGGGCGACCCCCTGATTACCGAGCGTCTGTGCATCATGAAGGGTATGCTGAAGGAGGGCCAGTACGATCAGGCGCTGGACATCCTGGTGAAGGTGGGCGAGGTCCTGAAGAAGGAGCTGGCCGGTATGAACCTGCAGCTGCTGGACTTTAAGATCGAGGTGGGCTACGACGAGATCGGCAAGGTCTATGTGGCCGACGAGATCACCCCCGACATCTGGCGCGTCAAGGACGAAAACGGCAACATCCCCAATCAGATCGACTGCGCCAAGCTGATCCTGTCCAAGATCCAGTAAGCTTCTCCCCTCTCTTTCCCTGTTATCCTCTCTTTTTTCCAAAACGCCCCCGACCAATTTCGGTCGGGGGTATTTTTTGTCTTTCTCTTGACAGACGATACTATGTGTTGTATAGTATTATGCAACAGGAGGTGTTGTATGGACATTCAGCTGAAGCGCGGCCTGCTGGAGGTCTGCGTCCTCAAGGCGCTGCAAAAGGAGGACTCCTACGGCTACCGCATCATCAAGGAGCTTTCTCCCGCCGTGGCCCTTTCGGAGTCCACCCTGTACCCCATTTTGAAGCGCATGGAGCAGAGCGGCTGCATCGACGAGTATTCGGTGGCCCACAACGGCCGTCTGCGGAAGTATTATCATCTGACGCCCTGGGGACAGCAGCGGATCGCCGCCTTTCTGGTGGAGTGGGAGGAAGTCCGCCGGGCATATGACTATATCAGAGGTGAAGAGCATGAATCGGGAACTGTTTGAAGACTGGCTGCGGGATCGGCTGTCCGACCTGCCGCCGGAGGAGCTGGAGCGCATCTGCGCCTTTTATCTGGACGCCATCGCCGACCGGATGGAGGAGGGCATGACCGAGGAGCAGGCCATCCACGATCTGGGCGAGCCGGAGGG
>CAZDUQ010000089.1:1752-5695 GCA_964508665.1 uncultured Oscillospiraceae bacterium
CTGTCGTTGCAGGTCAACTGCGACATTGGCGACATCACGCTGGATCGGGTCTCCGCCCGGGATCGCATCACGCTGGAAAGTCAGCTGGGCAGCATCTTCGGTTCGCTGTCCGGCAGGCAGTCGGATTATACCATCCGTTCTTCGGTGACGCTGGGCGGCAACAGTCTGCCCGATGGGCAGAACGGCGGCGAGATCGTCCTCACCGTCACGGCGGACAACGGCAGCGTGGAGCTGATTTTTGAGGAAGAATAAGGAAGAAGCCCCCGACCGGTTTTCCGGTCGGGGGCGATTTCTGTTCCTGTTTCTTTTAACTTTAATAGAAGGTGGCGACTTCCTGCTCGGGGGCATCGCAGGGCTCCATGGACAGCACCTGGAGCACCGGGCCGCGCTTTTCATACACGGGGCTGAACCTGATGGACACCTTTGCGGTGATCACGAACCAGTCCTTGCTTTCGAAAGCCAGCGGCTTGTCCCACTGACAGGCCAGCCCGGCAAAGGTGATGTCCTCGGCGCAGCAGGTCATGAGATAGCGCCCCGCCAGGAAGGTTTTGGGCGGCAGCTTTTTGCTCTTCACCGCCATGCAGCGGAAGCGCAGCACCTTGCCGCCGTACTTTTTCTCCTCCTCGGAGATATCCCGATACCAGACGGCATAGTCCTGATCCTGAATGTCCACCACATCGGCCTCCAGATCGAAGGGCAGCGGATCCTCGATCTCGTCATACACCACGTTGCCATCGTCCATTTCATAGGCGATGTCGCAGCGGCGGCTGACACCCCGGACGATCTTGTGAACCTCCAGCTTGTCCAGATCGGCGGGGGCGCGGTTGAGGACGATCATCTCGCAGCTTTTCAGCTTGTCCACCGTCAGCTGGCGCATATTGGCGTTGTAGCTGAGGAAGGTGTTGGCATCGGCAAAGCAGATCTCCTGATAGATGATCCAGCCCTCGGGCATATTGTTGTACAGGTCATCCAGCAGCCACATTCCGTTGTATTCCAGCACGCAGCGCTGGGGGTTATATTTGCGCTGGAGCAGAGAGAGGTAATCGGGGTTGAGCTGGCTTTCGTCCTCCAGCACCTCCACGAAGACATTGGGCGCCGAGAAGCGGGCGGGGTCGTACTCCTCCTCCCCTTCCTCGCACAGCAGCAGCAGCGTGCGCTCACCGGCGTTGAAGCGCTCATCCTCCAGCGTCTCCTGGATGAATTTGGTCTTTCCGGCCTCCAAAAAGCCGGTGAAGAGATAGACGGGCAGCTCCATTTCAGTTCACTCCAAACAGGGACTGCATGGCGCCGGTGTCGATTTTGGAGCCGATGACGCACAGACGGCCCATGGTGGCAGCCGTGCCCAGACGGACATTTTCCTCGCCGGGGACGTAGTCAAAGTGGATCCACTTGCCGTCCTGTCCCTCTACGATGCCCTTGGCCCGCAGCACCGCGCCGTAAATGCCGCTGGTGAACTGGCCCAGAATGTCCTCGATCTCCTCCACGGTGAACTTGCGGGTGGTCTCCACGCCCCAGGAGGTGAACACCTCGTCGGCGTGGTGATGATGATGATGATGGTCATGGTCGTGATGGTCGTGACCGCAGCAGCATTCGCCGTCCTCGTGGTCGTGGTCATGGCCGCAGCAGCATTCGCCGTCCTCGTGGTCATGGTGATGATGCTCATGCTCATGGTCATGATCGTGGCCGCAGCAGCATTCGCCGTTCTCGTGGTCGTGGTGATGATGCTCGTGGGCATCCCGCTCCAGCAGGGCCAGCTCGGCCTCCAGCGTGTTTTTGCGCTCCATGGCCTCCAGCATCTGAGCGCCGGTCAGCTCCTCCCAGGGGGTGGTGATGATGGCGGCCTGCGCGTTGTGCTCCCGCAGCAGGGCCACAGCGGTGTCCAGCTTGGTCTGGGACATCCCGCCGGTGCGGGACAGCACGATGCAGCTGGCGTGCTCGATCTGGTCATTGAAGAACTCACCGAAGTTCTTCATATACAGCTTGCACTTGTTGGCGTCGGCCACGGTGGTGAAGCCGTTGAGCACGGCCTCCTCCATCTCCAGCCCCTGCACCGCCCGGATGACATCGGACAGCTTGCCCACGCCGGAGGGCTCGATGAGGATGCGGTCGGGATGGTACTGCTCCAGCACCTGCCGCAGGGCCTTGCCGAAGTCGCCCACCAGACTGCAGCAGATGCAGCCGGAGTTCATCTCGGTGATCTGGATGCCGGCATCCTGCAAAAAGCCGCCGTCGATGCCGATCTCGCCGAACTCATTCTCGATGAGCACCAGCTTTTCTCCCTGATAGGCTTCCTGAATGAGCTTTTTGATCAGCGTCGTCTTGCCCGCGCCCAGAAATCCGGAAAAAATGTCGATCTTGGTCATAGTGATCCTTCCTTTATTTTAATTATATATGTCATTTCTGCCAAATCACATTTTCACTAACAAATTATTATAGCACATTATTTTTCCTGTGCAAAGTCTTTTTTTCCGAATATCCCTGTGCTATAATATTTTTTATTCTATTGTGCTGTGATAAAGCAGAAAAGGAGGCTTTCGTTATGAACAATCAACTGGAACGGAAATACGGTCTTTTTACCGCGATTTGTATGGTGGTAGGCATCGTAATCGGCTCCGGCGTCTTTTTCAAGGCCCAGACCATCCTGACCCGTACCGGCGGCGATATGCCTCTGGGCATTCTGGCCTGGCTGATCGGCGGCGCCATTATGCTGGTGTGTCTGCTGACCTTTGCCTTTATGGGGCAGAAATATGAAAAGGTCAACGGCCTGGTGGATTACTCCGAGGCCACTGTTGGCCCCCGCTACGGCTACTATGTGGGCTGGTTCGCCACCCTGATTTATTATCCCACCCTGACCATGGCGCTGGCCTGGCTGTCCGCCCGGTATACGCTGGAGTTTCTGGTGTCGGTCAACCCCGATCTGCCCCTGGTGATCCCCGCCGCCGAGGGCGGCTGCGTTCTGGGGCCGGAGTGCATGGTGCTCACCCTGTTTTTCCTGTGCTTCACCTTCACCCTGAACAGCCTTTCCCCCAAGCTGGCGGGCAAGTTCCAGACCAGCACCACCATCATCAAGCTGATCCCGCTGGCCCTGATGGCCGTGGTGGGCGTGATCTACGGCCTGTCCACCGGGATGCTGCAGCAGAATTTCACCCAGACGGCCGTGGTGGATACCGTTTCCGACGGCAATCCCCTGTTCGCCGCCGTGTGCTCCACCGCCTTTGCCTATGAGGGCTGGATCATCGCCACCTCCATCAACGCCGAGTTGAAAAACTCCAAGCGCAACCTGCCCAAGGCGCTGGTCATCGGCGGCTTTATCATCGTGGCGGTCTATCTGTGCTATTACATCGGCGTGGCCGGCGGCGCTTCCAACCAGCAGCTGATCGATCAGGGCGCCACCGTGGCCTTCACCAATATTTTCGGCGGCGTGCTGGGCAATATCCTCAACCTGTTCATCGCCATCTCCTGCCTGGGCACCTGCAACGGCCTGATGCTGGGCTGCACCCGCGGCCTGTACGCCCTGGCCAGCCGTGGCGAGGGCATGGCCCCCCACATTTTCTCGCAGGTGGACAAGGAGACCAATATGCCCCACAATTCGGCCATCATCGCCCTGATGTCCTGCGGCGCGTGGTTCCTGTATTTCTATCTGTCCAATCTGGCGGGTGCGTGGAGCGGGGCGTTTGTGTTTGACCCCACCGAGCTGCCCATCATCACGATCTATCTGATGTATCTGCCCATGTTCGTCCAGTGGATGCGCAAGGAAAAGGATCAGCCCTTTGTCAAGCGCTTTTTGCTGCCGGGACTGGCCATGTGCGGCTCGATCTTTATGATCGTGGCCTGCATCGTCAGCCACAAGTGGGGCTGCTTCTGGTATCTGCTGGTGTTCGCCGCCGTGATGCTCTGGGGCTGGCGGGTGGACAAGAGCCGGAAAAAGGCATAACCGCCGCCG
>CAZDUQ010000090.1:0-1952 GCA_964508665.1 uncultured Oscillospiraceae bacterium
TCGGTGCCGCCCACCTGGATCAGGTGCTCCATGTGCCACAGGATATCCTCGATGGAGGTGGTCTGAGAGCCCTTGCGCAGGAAGTCGTTGCAGAAATTCATGCCGCAGATGCCGCCCTTGTTGGCCAGGGCCTTGACCTGCTCGTCGGTGAGGTTGCGGCGATGGTCGCACAGGGCACGGGCGCAGGAATGGCTGGCCATGAAGGGGTTCTTGCTGTGGCGGATCACATCCCAGAAGCCGCCCTCAGACAGGTGGCTGGTGTCGATGACCATGCCCAGCTCATCCATTTTGGCGATGACCTCCAGACCGAAGGGCTTCAGGCCCAGCATATGCTTCTCGGGGTCGTCGGAACAGGGGAAGCCGATGGAGTTTTCATAGTTCCAGGTCAGGCCGATCATGCGCACGCCACGGTCATAGAACTCCTGAATGCGCTCGATCTTGCCGTCCACGGCCACGCCGTCCTCGATGGTCAGCAGAGCGGACAGCTTGCCCTCGGCGCGGTTCTTTTCGATATCGGCCATGCAGCGCACCTGACGGATGACATCGGCATTGGCGGCCATCTCCTTGTCAAAGGCGTTGACGCAGCCCTGCCAGTAGGCATAGGGGCCTTCGAACACGCGGTGCCGCTGGGCAGAGGCGTTGGTGGGGATAAAAATGGCGAAGCACTGCACCATGGAGCCGCCCTTTTGCAGTTTTTCCAGATTGATGTGGCCCTGCCAGTTTTGCAGGGTGTGGCCGTCGATGTAAATGGGCATCAGGGTGTCGCAATGCAGGTCAAAGATGTTCATGGATTTCATAAAGCAGGTTCCTCCTTTGGGGTCACAAAGCTGATTTTTCACAAGTTCATCTTACGCTAAAATCACGAAAATAGCAAGGGGGAGGGGGAAAGAATTTAGCCGAAAAAGGCTTGCAGGGCGGGGACGGCCTGGATGAGGGCGCACAGCAACGGGGCGATGAAGATGGCGGGCAGGTAATCGGCCACCTTGATCTTTGTGATGCCCAGCAGATTCAGGCCCAATGCGACGATGAGCAGCGAGCCGACGCAGATGATCTCGTTTATGGCGGCGGTGGTGAGCAGGGGCTGGAGCAGACCGGCGGCCAGCACGATGCCGCCCTGGAACACCAGGACGAACACGGCGGAGAACATCACACCGATGCCCAGACTCACCGACAGCATGGCGGAGGAGATCAGATCCAGCACCGACTTGGTGAGCAGCATCTCGTAATCACCGGTAAGGCCGGCGTTCAGCGAGCCCACGATGGTCATGGCCCCGATGCAGAACAGCAGGCAGGCGGTGACAAAGCCCTGGGCGATGGAGACCTTTTCCCCCTCCCGGCGGAAGCGGGATTCCAGCCAGAGGCCCAGACGGTTGATGGCGCCGTCGATGTCCAGCGCGGTGCCGATGATGGCGCCCAGCACCATAGACAGGATGAGGACGATGGTGTTTTCCCCCTTGAGGGTACCGGACAGGCCGATATACAGGGTGCACAGGCCGATGCCCAGCATGACGGCGTCCGCCAGGCGGCGGGGGATGCCCTTTTTGCACAAAAGGCCGACGGTGCTGCCCACGAGCACGGTGATCACATTGACGATGACTGCAAACATAAACAGGTTCCTTTCCCGGTACACAAAAAAGCGGGGCCTGCGGAAGGCCCCGGCGCGGTCAGTCCTTCTTTTTGGCCAGCTCCATCAGGTCGCCGTAGCGCTCCATGATGTAGCCGTAATTTTCCGGTCTGTGGGGCAGGAGACATTTGGAGCAATCCTTGATGCCGTCATCAGTGTAGACGAAGCCGCCGCCGCACTTGTCACCCAGGGCGTACAGGGGGCAGTAGCAGAACAGGCAGTTGAAATGGTCGGGGTCAGTGGTGGTATGGCAGGGAAAAAATTCGCATTCCCGATGCTGGAAGAAGGCGTATTTTTTGCCTTCCCAATAGGGCTTATCGGACATGGA
>CAZDUQ010000090.1:2052-5671 GCA_964508665.1 uncultured Oscillospiraceae bacterium
GGAAGAGGCTGGCGCATGAGCGGAAATGTTCACGAAAAAAGCCGGGACCTTGCGGTCCCGGCATTCTTGTTGCAGTTGAGATACTTTACTTGATCTCGACCTTGGCGCCAGCCTCTTCCAGCTTGGCCTTGATGGACTCGGCCTCGTCCTTGGAGACGTTCTCCTTCAGAGCCTTGGGAGCGCCGTCGACCAGCTCCTTGGCTTCCTTCAGGCCCAGGCCGGTCAGCTCGCGGACGACCTTGATGACGGCGATCTTGTTGCCGCCGACCTCGGCCAGAACGGGAGTGAACTCGGTCTTCTCCTCCTCAGCGGGAGCAGCAGCGGCAGCGCCGGCGCCCATCATAGCAACGGGAGCGGCAGCGGAAACGCCGAAAACCTCTTCCAGAGTCTTGACCAGCTCGGACAGCTCCAGGACGGTCAGGCCCTTAACTTCTTCAACCAGATTCATAACTTTCTCAGTAGCCATTGTAGTTACCTCCAATAATTCAAATTATTCTGCGGCGGGGGCGGCTTCTTCAGCGGCCTCACCGGCGGGAGCGCCCTGCTGATCGGCGATCGCCTTGATCGCGCGGGCCAGAGCGGCGATGGGAGCGTTCATGGTGCCCAGGACCATAGCCACCAGGACATCCTTGCCGGGCAGCTCGCCCAGCTGCTTGATGGTTTCCACGTCGACCACCTGACCATCAACGAAACCGGCCTTGATCTCAAAGGGGACCTTGGGGTTCTTCTTGATGAAGTCAGAGATGACGCGGGCGGGAGCGATAGAGTCTTCCATGCTGATAGCCAGAGCAGTGGTGCCGTTCAGAACGGGATCCAGAGCCTCGAAGCCGACTTCCTTGGCGGCAAAGCGGGTCAGGGTGTTCTTGACGACGGAATACTCCACATTGTTCTTTCTCAGCTCAGCACGCAGCTTGGTGTCGTGTTCGACGGTGATGCCCTTGTAGTCCACCAGGACGCCGGCGGAAGCGTTCTTCAGCTTTTCCACCATCGTGGCGACAACTGCCTGCTTTTCGGCCAGAACTTTTGCGTTCGGCATGCGTGTTTCACCTCCGAGTGTAATGTGTGCTCATTCGATGAAAAGGGAAAGTGCCCCCACGCCGGAAAGCATGGGGGCACAGAAACATATCAAATCAGGTGCTTCTGTCTCCTCGGCAGGACGACTGAGTCGTTTACGGTTCTCCTGCTGTCTCCGGAATGAGCATGAATATTATATCAGCAAGCGGGACGCTTGTCAATATATTTTTTCGGCAAGCTTATTTGCCCAGGGTCTCCAGGGTCAGCTTGGCGGGGTTGATCTTGACGCCGGGGCCCATGGTGGAAGCCACCACGCAGGAGCGGACATACTGGCCCTTGGCGGCGGCGGGCTTGGCCTTCAGCACAGCGCCCATCAGAGCGTTGAAGTTGTCGCCGATCTTCTCGGTGCCGAAGGAGACCTTACCCAGGGGGCAGTGGATGATGTTGGTCTTGTCCAGGCGGTACTCAATACGGCCGGCCTTGGAATCCTTGATGGCCTGCTCCACGTTCATGGTGACGGTACCGGCCTTGGGGTTGGGCATCAGGCCCTTGGGGCCCAGGATCTTACCCAGACGGCCCACCACGCCCATCATGTCGGGAGTGGCGATGACGACCTCGAAGTCGAACCAGTTTTCCTTCTGGATCTTTTCCACCATATCCATATCGCCAACATAGTCGGCGCCGGCGGCACGGGCTTCGTCAGCCTTGGCGCCCTTGGCAAAGACCAGCACGCGGGTGGTCTTACCGGTACCATGGGGCAGAACGATGGCGCCGCGGACCTGCTGGTCGGCGTGGCGGGAGTCAACGCCCAGCTTGATGTGAACCTCAACGGTCTCGTCAAACTTGGCCTTGGCGGTTTTGAGCATTGTATCGATGGCTTCATTGGGATCATACAGCTTGGTACGATCAATGAGCTTTGCGCTTTCTACATAATTTTTACCTTTGCGCATTGTTTCTTTTCCTCCTTATAGTGGTTTTTCGGACAGATTGTCCTCCCACATAGCGGTGAACAGTGACCGCTTGTCGAATTGCAAATTACTCCTTGACGGTGATACCCATGCTGCGGGCAGTGCCGGCGATCATGCTCATGGCCGCTTCCACGCTGGCAGCATTCAGGTCGGGCATCTTCTGCTCGGCGATCTTACGCAGATCTTCCTTGCTGATCTCTGCGACCTTGGTCTTGTTGGGGACACCGGAACCGCTCTTGATGTTGCAGGCCTTCTTGATCAGAACGGCCGCAGGGGGAGTCTTTGTAATGAAAGAGAAGGAACGGTCGGCGTAGACGGTGATGACGACGGGGATAATCAGGTCGCCCTCGTTTTTGGTACGCTCATTGAATTCCTTGGTGAACTGCATGATATTCACGCCATGCTGACCCAGAGCGGGGCCAACAGGAGGAGCCGGAGTTGCCTTGCCGGCGGGAATCTGCAGCTTAATCAGACCAGTAACTTTCTGTGCCACTTTGAGCACCTCCTAATAAAAATGTGGTAAAAATGAGCTTTCGCTCTCCCACCCGTGCGGGGATTTCTGCGGATGAACCGCTTATTTTTCGAGAGTTTCCAGCGCGGCCACCTGGCCGAACTTCAGCTCGGCGGGGGTTGCCCGTCCGAACATGGAAACCGTGACCTTGACGGTCTGGCCCGGCAGATCAATTTCATCCACCTTGCCGATAAAGCCCTCCAGCGGGCCGTCGATGATCTTGACGCTGTCGCCTACGGCATAGGAGAGCTTGATTTCCAGCTTCTCCATACCCAGCGCCGCCACCTCCTGATCGGTCAGGGGGACGGGCTTGGAGCCGGGGCCCACGAAGCTGGTCACGCCGCGGGTGTTGCGGACAACATACCAGCTGTCGTCGTTCATAATCATCTTGATGAGTACATAGCCGGGGAAAATCTTCCGTTCCACCTGCTTTGCTCCGGTATCGTGCAGCTCCGTCACGGTTTCCGTGGGGATGCGCACATCGAAGATCTGATCCTCAAGATGGCGGTTTTCCACCGTCTTGAGCAGCGTGGATGCGACCTTGTTCTCATAGCCGGAATAAGTATGGACTACATACCACTTTGCCGCTTCAGACATATTGACCTTCCCTTCGGGATCAGCCCAGCAGCCCGGCCAGCAGATCGCGGAGACCGCCGAACACCAGATCCAGCACCGTGACCACGGCGCACAGGATGACCAGCACGATCAGAACCACCACAGTGTTCTTCAGCACCGACTTGCCCGAGGGCCAGACCACCTTCTTCGCTTCCACCTTCAGCTCATGGAACCACTTGCCGATGCGGGCGAAAATGTTGGGCTTCTTGTTCTTCTTCTGGGGTTTGTCCGTCTTCTTGGCAGCAACTTCCTTCGCGGGTTCAGCGGAAGTAGTCAGATTCTTGGTTTCTTCAGACATCGAACTGTACCTACCTTTCCGTTTTCCTTACTTGGTTTCTCTGTGCAAGGTGTGCTTCCGGCAGAAACGGCAATACTTGTTCAGCTCCAGACGGTCAGGGGTATTCTTCTTGTTTTTGACCGTGACATAGTTTCTCTGCTTGCATTCCGTACACGCGAGCGTGACTTTAACGCGCATTGATTCGGCACCTCCTTCAATATTAGCTCCGCATGA
>CAZDUQ010000091.1:0-5626 GCA_964508665.1 uncultured Oscillospiraceae bacterium
TCACGCGGATCCTGCTGCTGGTGTCCTCCACGGCGCTGCTGACCTATACCACCTCTCCCATGGCGCTGACTGACGGGCTGGAGCGGCTGCTTTCCCCGCTGAAAAAGCTGCACATCCCGGTACACGAATTTGCCATGATGATGTCCATTGCCCTCCGGTTCATCCCCACTCTCATCGAGGAGACCGACAAGATCATGTCGGCACAGAAGGCCCGGGGCGCGGATTTTGAAAGCGGGAATCTGCTCCAGCGGGCAAAGGCGCTGGTGCCGGTGCTGGTGCCGCTGTTCGTTTCGGCCTTTCGCCGGGCGGACGAGCTGGCCTGCGCCATGGAGTGCCGGCTGTACAACGGCGGAGCCCGCACCCGGCTGCACACGCTGGCCTATGGCCGGGTGGATGCCCTGGGCGGCGGGCTGGCGGCGCTGGTGTGCGCCGCGACCATCGTACTGAATACCCTGCTGTAACGGCTGCGGCGGGCAGAAAGGAAACGACACATGAAAACTGCTTTGGTACTGTCCTATCTGGGCACCGGCTATCACGGCTGGCAGCGGCAGAACAACGCCATGACCATCCAGCAGCTGGTGGAGGAGGCCTGGGAAAAGACCTGTGGAAGGCGGGTCTATGCCTCGGGCTGCGGGCGCACCGATGCCGGTGTCCACGCCCGGTACTATGTGTGTTCCATCGACCATGTGTCCTCCATCCCCACCGACCGGCTGCCGCTGGCGCTCAACGCCCGACTGCCGGAAGAGGTGGTGGTGCGAAAGGCCGTGCTGGTGGACGACGACTTTGACGCCCGTTTTTCCTGCATCCGGAAGGAATATACCTATCTCATCCACAACAGCCGGGTGCGGGATCCCTTTTCGGTGAGCCGGGCCTGGGCCTATCCGCAAAAGCTGGATGTGGAGGCCATGCAGCGGGCCGCCCGGGATTTTGTGGGGCGGCAGGACTTCGCCGCCGTCAAAAACGAGGGCACTCCGGTGAAAAGCACGGTGCGCACCATCTTTTACTGCGAGGTGGAGCAGCGACCCGGCGATATCATCGCCATCCGGGTGTGCGCCGACGGATTTTTGTACAATATGGTGCGGGCCATCACCGGTACGCTGGTCTATGTGGGCATCGGGAAGATCCCGCCAGACGGCATCCCCACCATTCTGGAGAGCCGCGACCGGCTGGCCGCCGGCCCCACCGCGCCCCCCATGGGGCTGTATATGACCGCACTGGACTATCAAATGGAGGAATTGGATGGAAGAGCGGACTGAGCGCCGGAAGCCAAACCGGCTGACGGGCAACATCACCCGGTTCCGGCAGGACAAGCGCCTGGCGGTCACCGGCGTGCTCCATTCTCTGGCGCTGCTGGGGATGCTGGCCTGTGTGGTGCTGGGCATTTTCCAATATCACGAGAGCCTCCGACCGGAAAATCTCTCCCACCTGGCAGCCTATCTCAAGGCGGCGAGCTCGGTGACAGACCCCTTTACCCGCTATGAATTCGAGGCCGGGCTGGACACCGTCTTTGAACCCTTTGGCTCCGGACTGGCGGTGGCCTCCGGCGATACCTACTCCTTTGTCAGCGGGCTGGGCAGCAGCCGGTATTCCATCCAGCTGCGGTACGGCGATCCGGCCATCCGCACCGGCGACAGCTATGTGCTGCTGTACGACCGGGGCGGCACCGGCTTTTGCGTGGCCAATCACTATGCAGAATATCTTAACGACAACACCGACAGTCCCATCCTGACGGCCGCCATGAACGCCCGGGGCGATTTTGCTCTGGTGACCGACCAGGCGGGCTGCCGCTCGGCGGTGACGGTGTACGACCACCGGCAGCAGCTTTTGTGCCAGTGGCTCACCACCCAGTATTATGTGATGATGGCCTCTGTAAGCCCCGACGGCGACTGCTTCGCCGCCCTGTGTCTGGGGCAGGAGGAGCTGGCCCTCACCACCCGGGTGCTGTATTTTCAGATCGGACAGGAAACGCCCGTCTGGAGCCTTTTGCTGGAGGAGCGGCAGGTGCTGGCGCTGGCCCATGATAAAAGCGGCGGGCTGGTCATACTATGTGCCGACGGCATTTTGCGTTGCGACGGCGAGGACGGCAGCGTCACCGCATCCCGGGACTTTTCCCGGGAGCTCCGGATGTTTTCCCTCCGGGAGGAGGGCGAAGTGCTGCTGGCCTTTGACACCGGCGAGCAGGGCAGCCGCGGAGCGGAGATCCTTCTGCTGGGCGACGGGCTGAAGAGTCTGTGGAGCGGCTCCTGTCAGGGGACGCTGCGGGCTGTCAGCTGCCGCGGCGGCACGTCCTGTCTGCTGACCTACGATCAGCTGACCACCATCCGTCTGAGCGACAATGGCGCAGCACAGGTGGAGACAACGGCAGTCTCAGGCCCCCGGTCAGTGATGGTAAGTCCCAATGGCGAGCCCATCCTGATCTACTCCGACCGGGCGGAAAAGGTTACCGATGACAAGGAGGACGCATGAATCTGACCGTTTTTGACCAACCTTACTGGTGGGATGTGCTGTTTGTTCTGATGCTGGTCTTCTGCATCCGGACAGCGGCAAAGCGCGGGGCCTTTCGGGCGGTGTCCGGCATTTTGGGGACGCTGCTGGGAATGCTGGTCGGCAGTCGGTTTCAGGATGGGCTGGCACCGCTGCTGGAGCCGCTGCTGGAGCCGCCCCTTCGGGCGCTGGCCGAACGGGCGGGGGCTTCGGCCTTTACCGGGCTGGCAGAGGGCTCCGCTCTGGCCGAGCTGGAGGCCGTCACCGATAAAATGAGCGAGCTGTACCAATCCGCACTGGACGCGCTGGCCCAGTCCCTCACCCGGTCGCTGGCGCCGATCCTGGCCTTTTTGCTGCTGTTTCTGGCCGTCAAGCTGGCCATCAAGCTTTTGTGCGCCCTGCTGGATCTGGATATCCCACTGTTCAGCCGACTGAACCGTCTGGCAGGCGGGCTGCTGGGGGCGCTGGCCGGCTGCCTGCTGGTGCTGGTGCTGTGCTGGGCGGTGCTGCGCTTTGCCCCGGAGGAGCCGGTGGGGCTTTTGAGCCAGCCCCGTCTGCGGGAAAGCCTGCTGGGGGGACTGATATCCCGGCTGTTCTTCCCCGCGCCGTAGAATTAGAAAAAACAAGGAGTGTCGATCATGCAGGAGTCTGAAAAACGCTTCTGGACCGTTCCCAATCTGCTGTCTCTGGTGCGCATCGCTCTGGTGCCGCTGTTCGTGTGGTGCTTCTTTGCGGAGTTCCCCGGACACCGGGGCTGGGCCATTCTGGTCTTTCTGGCCGCCGGAGCCACCGATGTGGTGGACGGATATATCGCCCGGCACTGCGGGCAGATCACTGTGTGGGGGCGGATCCTGGATCCCCTGGCCGACAAGCTGATGGTCTTTTCCGCGCTGATCTGCCTGACGGAGACCGGTGCGCTGCCCCTGTGGCTGGTGCTGCTGTATCTGTGCAAGGAGCTGGCACAGGGGGTGTGCGGCTTTTTGCTGATGCGCCGCATCCGGGATATGCCTGCCTCCAATCTGCTGGGCAAGGCGGGCACCTTTCTTTTTTATGTCACCATCGTGGCGCTGACGCTGTTTACGCCGGCGCCCGCCGTCAAAGCCGTGCTGCTGGCCGCTTCCTATCTGACCATCGTGGCCGCCTTTGTCAGCTATGCGCTGCGCGGCCTGCGGCTGAGCCGGATCCATCACACCGAAACGGAGGAATAAACCCATGGATCATCAGGAAAACACCCTTTGCTCCCGCTGCAAAAAGCGGCCTGCCTGCTTTTTTATCCATAAAACCGAAAACGGCACTTCCACCCAGACGGGGCTGTGCGCCGAGTGTGCCGCCGAGCTGGGACTGCTGCCCCGACTCTCCAAGCAATATCTGGATGAGCTGTTCCAGTCAGGCAACGGCGAAGGCCCCTCGCCGGAGGCGCTGGCCGAGCTGGCCCGTCAGGCCGAGGAGCTGGCACGAAAAAACGGTCTGGAGCTGCTCTCCGGCCCGGCGCTGGAGTCGCTGGCAGGCGACCTGTCCGAGCTGGTGAAGCAGCTTTCTGCCGGGGAGAATTCCCCGTCGGAGAATGCCGACGGCGGTGCTCCGGAGTCCGATGACAAGGACAGCGAAGGTGAGGACAGCGAGGACGGAGACCCGGCGGAGCCCTTTTCCCGTATGTCGGTGCTGCCGCTGTTCCGGGTGTTCCGCCCGGGTCAGCCGCAGGACAATGCTGACCGGGAAAATGGCGGAGAGCAGGGCGGGCAGCCCGGAAGATCCTCCGAAAAGGACAAAAAGAAGAAGAAATTTCTCTCCAATTACGCCATGGATCTCACTGCACGGGCCCGGGCCGGTAAGCTGGATCGGGTGGTGGGTCGCGAGAGCGAGACGCTGCGGGTCATCCAGATCCTCAACCGCCGCCAGAAGAACAATCCCTGCCTGATCGGCGAGCCCGGTGTGGGCAAGACCGCCGTGGCCGAGGGCCTGGCTCAGAAGATCGCCGCCGGGCAGGTGCCCGCCAAGCTGCTGGACAAGGAGGTCTGGCTGCTGGACATGACCGCGCTGGTGGCCGGGACGCAGTTCCGCGGCCAGTTTGAGAGCCGCATGAAGGGGCTGATCCAGGAGGTGAAGGCCCTGGGCAATATCATCCTGGTGATCGACGAGGTGCACAATCTGGTGGGGGCCGGTGACGCGGAGGGCAGCATGAACGCCGCCAACATCCTCAAGCCCGCCCTGTCCCGCGGCGAGATCCAGGTGATCGGCGCCACCACCTTTAAGGAATATCGGAAATATATCGAAAAGGATGCCGCGCTGGAGCGGCGCTTCCAGCCGGTGACCATCAACGAGCCCACCACCGCCGAGACCGAGGACATCCTGCGGGGCGTCAAGGGGTATTACGAGACCTTTCACGGGGTGCTCATCCCCGATCAGGTGCTGGTGCAGGCGGTCTATCTGGCCAACCGGTATATCAATGACCGGTTCATGCCCGACAAGGCCATTGACCTGCTGGACGAGGCGTGCTCCGATGTGAACCTCCACTCCCCTGCCCTGAGCCGTCTGCCCGCGTTGCAGAAGGAGCTGGATGAGCTGACCGACCGGCAGATGGAGCTGGAAAACGCGGAGGAGCAGGATTTTGAGCACATCGCTCAGAACCGCTCCCGACTGCTGAAATTGCAGGCCGAGGCCGACGAGCTGCGCCGTCTGCCCGTGCCGCAGGTGGGGCTGGATGATCTGGCCCGGGTGATCGAGCTGTGGACCCGCATCCCGGCCAGCAAGGTGCGGGAGCAGGATTTCCTCCGTTTGCAGGCGCTGGCCGACCGGCTGAAGAGCCACATCATCGGGCAGGACGAGGCGGTGGACGCCGTAGCCGCCGCCATCCGTCGCCGCCGGGCGGGCATCAGCGAGAAACGCAAGCCGGTGTCCTTCATTTTCGTAGGCCCCACCGGCGTTGGCAAGACCGAGCTGGTGAAGCGGCTGGCCGCCGATCTGTTCGACACCGAGGATGCCCTCATCCGGCTGGATATGAGTGAATATATGGAAAAGCACAGTGTTTCCAGGCTCATCGGCGCGCCTCCCGGCTATGTGGGCTATGACGAGGCCGGGCAGCTTACCGAGCGGGTGCGCCGCCGCCCCTACAGCGTGGTGCTGTTCGACGAGATCGAAAAGG
>CAZDUQ010000092.1:0-5530 GCA_964508665.1 uncultured Oscillospiraceae bacterium
TGGAGCAGGGTACGGGAGTCGAACCCGCCTGTTCAGCTTGGGAAGCTGACATACTACCGATGTATTAACCCTGCGTACCTGCTTATTATACACTGTTTTTTTCGCGAAAGCAAGGGAAATTTCTGCGTTTCCGCGGCGTTTTACAGGCTTTTAACATGGACAAGCGCCGGTTTTCGTGTTATGCTGGAGACAGTGGCCGCTCCGCGGCAGAAAGAGAGGACACACGGTTATGGCAAAGCTGTACTTCAAATACGGCGCCATGGGCAGCTCCAAATCGGCCCAGGCGCTGATCACCAAGTTCAATTATGAGGAGCTGGGGATGCGCGTCTGGCTCATCAAGCCCGCCACCGACACACGGGACGGCAAAAGCGCCATCCGCAGCCGCATCGGTCTGTGTCAGGAGGCCCAGGCCATCCCGCCGGAGGCCGATCTGCGGGAAATGCATCAAAAGATAGAGAAAACCGATGTTATCATTGCCGATGAGTGTCAATTCTTTACGCCGGAGCAGATCGATCAGCTGCGGGAGCTGGTGGATCTGGAAAGCGTGCCGGTGCTGTGCTTCGGGCTGCGCACCGATTTTCTCACCCATCTGTTTCCCGGCAGTGCCCGTCTGTTCGAGGTGGCCGATTCCATCACGGAGATCAAAACAGTATGCGCCTGTGGCGCAAAAGCTACCGTTAATGCACGTATCGATGCAGATGGTCATGTGGTCACCCGGGGACAGCAGGTGTTTCTGGGGGGCAACGACGCCTACATCGCCATGTGCCACAAGTGCTGGCGGGCCGCTATCCGGGAGGGAAAGACCGTCAGCCGCCCCTGAAAGCCCCGAAAAACACCCCCTGAATTCCGAAACAGAAGGTCGAATTTTGCAAATTCGGCCTTCTTTTTTGCGAATTTGACCCCGCAAAAAGGCAGGTCTGGAGTAGACTCCAGGGTCACAGCACGAATTTCAGCAGGGCCTCCTCCACGCCCAGGGAGCGCTTCCGTCGGCAGACATAGTCGGCCTCGGCTTTGGCGGCCGGCACACCGTTGGCCACTACCACGCCCAGACCCGCCCAGCGGAGCATGGGCAGGTCATTGGTGTTGTCCCCCAAGGCCATGACCGCCTCCCGGGGGATGCCCTCGATGTCTGCCAGCCGTGCCAGCGCCCGGCCCTTGCCGGCGTTTTGGGGCAGCACCTCGATGAGCCAGGGCTGGCTCTGGCAGAACTCCAGCCGGGGAAAGCACTGCGCCAGCTGGGCCATACGGGCGGACACCCGCTCCGGCTGCTCCACGATGAGCATTTTGGGAGTCTCCGGCAGGGCGGTGAAGGTGCGGTAATCCCCGATCTCCCGGAAGCCCACCACCGCCAGGTCGGGATCCACCCGCAGGCCGGGACAGTCCCGCTGGCAGAGGATCACATCGTCCCGGTCGTAGCACTGGAGATACAGGTCATGCTCCCGGCAGAAGGCCGCCACCTGACGGATGTCCTCCGGCGGGATGGCCGTCCGGGCGATGACCTCGCCGGTGTCGCCCCACTTGATGAGGGAGCCGTTATAGCAGATCACCGGGGTGCGGGCGCCGATGGTGCGGGCGGCCTCCAGCGCGGAGGGGAAGCACCGGCCGGTGGCCACGGCGGTGCGCACGCCCTTTTCCGCCGCCCGGTGCAGCAGGGCGGCGGTGCTTTCCGGGATGCGGCCGTTCTTGTCCAAAAGGGTATTGTCCAGGTCGGTTGCGATGAGTCGGATCATGGGTAGGGCTCCTCCGGGCAGTTAATGGGTGAACAGATAGAACGTCAGGCACACCATTATAATCAGAGTGCCATAGTAGATGTAACAGAAGATGCGCTTGGTGCGGCCTTTTGTCTCTTTATTGATAAAGATGTCGGTAAAGAGCTTTTCGCTCTCATCAAGAAAGCCTTCCGCCCTTTCCAGGATGCCCTGCGACTTTTTCTTTTGGAAAGGGTAGCCGAACTGGTACTGCCAGTCCTGCCACCCGTCTTCCTGCGGCTGATCTTCCGTGACGATTCCCAGCTCCTTTTGCAGCTGTATCTGCGCTTTTTCCGCAGCCAGCCGGTGGGCGTCAAACACGCCCTGCCACCGCTGATTCAGCAGCACGGACAGAAACGCAAGAACGGTCAGCGCCGCGGCCAGCACCCCTGCTGCCACTGCGTCATCGGTATCGAAGATCACGGCGACGCCGCCGATCAGCATGGCGATATAAAGAGCGGTAAAGGTCAGACGCTCGTTTTCCACATGGCGGGCATGGTTCAGGTTTTCGGTAAAGCACAGCTTCAAATAGTCGATGCGCTGCTCGGCGCGCGGGTCGGTTTTCGGTTCGTCCGGCATTTTGCGGCTCCTCCTTTTGCAATTTTCAGGCGCGGGCCATGACGGCGCCCAGGGCGATGGAGGCCAGCTTGCTTTCGGCGCTGTCCGAACGGGAGACCAGAATGATGGGCACCCGGGTGCCTACGATCAGACCGGCGGCCCGGCAGCCGGTGAGGCAGAGGGCCGTTTTGTAGATGGCATTGCCCATCTCGTAATTGGTCACCAGCAGCAGGTCGGCATCCCCCGCGCCGGGGGCGGTGAAGTGCTTGTGGGCGCAGGCCTCCGGGCTGAGGGCCAGATCCACCGACACGGGCCCGATCACATCCATGTGATAGGGGGCCCATCTTTCGGTCATGCGGGAGAGGGCGTCCGCGTCCACCGTGCTCTGGATCTTGGGGTTGACCACCTCCGCGCCACAGACGCAGGCGGCGTTGATGTGGTCATAGCCCAGCTTTTGCAGCACCTGCGCGGCATTTTCCAGAATGTGCGTCTTTTTCTCCATATCGGGGAAGGTGTTCATCCCGCCGTCGGACATCAGCAGCATCTTGTGGTAGCCGGGCGTTTCAAACAGCATCACATGGCTCAGCAGCCGGTCGGTACGCAGACCGGCCTCCTTGGCCAGAACGGCGCGCATCAGGTCGGCGGTGCCCAGGATGCCCTTCATCAAAAAGCGGGCGCGGCCCCGGGTCACCAGCGCCACGGCCTCGCGGGCGCAGTCCACATCGGTATCGGCGTGGACGATCTCATAATCGGCCGGATCCTCGCCTTCTGCGGCCAGCAGACGGCGGATCTCATCCTGATGGCCCACCAGAATGGGCTCCACGATCTGACCGCGTTTTGCGTTGACAATGGCTTCGATGACCGCCTGATCATGGGCGGCGGCCACGGCCATGGCACCGGAATCCTCGGACTGGGCGGCCATGGCGATGGCGTCGAGGGAATTCAGCAGCATCGTCCGCACCTCTCAAAAATCACGGGCGGGCTCTTCGCCCCGGAGGACCCGCAGCGCGCCCTGGGCCAGAGAGAGCATTTCGGCCTCGCCGGGCAGCACCAGAACGGGGGCCAGCTTGCCCACATAGTCCTCCACGGCGGCGGTGAGACGTTTGGAATAGGCCATGCCGCCGGTGAGGACGATGGCATCCACCCGGAACTTCAGCACGGCGGCCATGGAGCCGATGTCCCGGCTGAGCTGATAGGCCAGCGCGTCAAAGATCAGGCGGGCCTGTTCGTTGCCCTCCTCGAAGGCCATGCGCTCCACATCCCGGAAATCCCGGGTGTTCAGATAGGACACTACGCCGGAGGCGGTGTCGATCTGCCGGAGGATATCGGCCTTGGTGCGGCCGGAGAAGCACAGCTCCACCAGCTGATGCACCGGCAGGCCGCCGCCCCGGTCCATGGAGAAGCAGCCCTCGTCAAAGATGCAGTTGGCCTCGATGGCGCGGCCATGGCAGTGGGCGGCGGTGGTGACGCCCCCGCCCAGATGGGCCACGATCAGGTCGGCGCTCTCGTAGGTCTTGCCCAGCATGGCGGCGGCCCGGCGGGCCATGCCGCGATGGTTCAGAGCGTGGAAGAAGCTTTCCCGCTTCATGCCGTTGAAGCCGGTGACCCGGGCCACCTCGGTGAGCTCATCCACCGAGACGGGATCCACGAAAAAGGCGGGGATGGAAGTCCCCCGGGTCAGCTCCCAGGCCAGCAGGATGCCCAGATTGGAGGCGTGTTCCCGCCGGGCATGGTGACGCATCTCCTCCACGGCGGCCTCATTGACCCGGTAGGTGTCGGCCACCACGGGGTGGGTGAAGCCGCCGCGGGCGCAGACGGCGTCCAGATCGGACAGGGCGAAGCCGGCCGTCTCCAGTGCGGAGCGGATCAGGCCCAGGCGGTATTGCAGCTGATCCAGCACACCGGGAAAGGGGGCCAGATCGGTGGGGGTGTGGTCGATGGAGGCGGAGTAGACCGGGGCCTCCTCTTCGAAGACGGCCAGCTTGGTAGAGGTGGAGCCGGGGTTGATCACAAGTATCTTCATAAAACATCATCTTCCTGTCAATCATAAATTCTGTTGTCTATTTTATAACGGGTCGCGGTTTCTGTCAACGGCAGCAGGGGCTTGTCCCGCAGGGGAATTTGTGTTATTGTGGAGACTGAAAAAATTATTTGCGTTTTTTTCAAAAAATGTGACCGTTTCCCCATCTCATCCGTGTTATTGACAGGAGGCAACCGATGGAACCCCAAATGATGCAGACGGCCCGGGCCTATGACACCTATGCGCCCCAGCTCTATCGGGTGGCGTATGCCATTTTGCAGAGCCGGGAAAGCGCCGAGGACGCCTTGCAGGACGCCTTTGTCCGGTATCTTTCCCACGGAGGCGCTTTCCGCGATGAGGAGCACGAAAAGGCGTGGCTCATCCGGGTCACTGTCAACCGGTGCCACGACTTGCAGCGGGCCGGGGCCGTGCGGGCCTACACGCCGCTGGAGGAGCTTTTGCAGCAGCCCGGGGAGACCGACCGGGGCTGGGCGGAGGAACAGCCGGTGCTGCGGGCGGTGCTGGCCCTGCCGGAGAAATATCGCACGGTGCTGGTGCTCCACAGTCTGGAGGAGCAGCCGGTAAACGCGGTGGCCGCCCAGCTGCGGCTCACCCCTTCCGCCGTGAAGATGCGGCTCAAGCGGGGGCGGGAGCTGCTGAAGCAGATGCTGGAAAAGGAGGATATCCATGTTTGATCCCAAGACAAAACAGGCCTGGCAGAGCATCGGGCCGGAGGAGGCGCTGAGGGACAGGATCCTCTCACAACAGCCGAAAAAGGTAGTGCCCTTTTCCCGGACGCTGCTGAAAACCGCAGCCTCTGTAGCCGCCTGTCTGGTGATCGCCGTTTATGTTCTGGGTTTGGGGACGCCGCTGGTGGAGGCCAACGGCCAGCCGGTAAACGGCGCACTGAGCCTTTCGGCTGCCCGCGGCACGGCCCGCGAGGTGATGGCGCTGGCGCTGGACGAGTCCTTTACCGTGAAGCTGACCGCCCAGGCGGGCGTGGAGCTGACGGTATCCGGCGGGACGCTGGAGGACGGGCTGTGGACGGTGGACGGGCCGGGGGAATATGTCCTGTGGGCAAAAAAGGGAAACCGCACCCAGACCTATCTGCTCTCCTTTGACGCCGAAAGCGGCCTGTGGACGCTGTGTCCCGCAAGCTGACCCATTCCCGTCGGAAAATATCTGAAGTGAAATTTTAATTTTT
>CAZDUQ010000093.1:0-5524 GCA_964508665.1 uncultured Oscillospiraceae bacterium
CCCATCGCCTTCTGCTTTGTGGTGATTGCTCTGTAAGCTTCCGTCCCCGCACTCCGATTCCTCCCACACACAAAACAGGCACAGCAGCTCAAGCTGCTGTGCCTGTTACAGTTTGTCAAAAAAGTCAAGACCGGCGCTTCGTCAGCTTTGCTTCCCCGCTCAGATCGCCAGTCGGGCGGCGGCGGCCACCAGCGCGGCGGCCTGCTCCACATCCTTCACGGAGACGATCTCGCCGGGGGTGTGGATGTTGCGGCAGGGGATGGAGATGCAGCCGGAAAGGATGCCCGAACGGGTCTTTTGCACGGCGGCAGTGTCGGTGCTGCCCGCCTGCAGGATCTCATCCTGCCAGACAATGCCGGCATCGGCGGCGGCGCGGCGCAGATGCTCCACCGCCTGACGGTCGCACTCCACGCCGGAATCCTTGATCTTGATGGTGGGGCCGCAGCCCAGGGCCACCTGCATCCGCTGACCGTCCTGCTCGCCGGGGGTATCGCCGGTGGCGGTGACATCCAGCGCGATGGCCAGATCGGGCTGCACCGTCCAGGCGGCGGGCTTTGCGCCCCGCAGGCCCACCTCCTCCTGCACGGAGAAGACGAAGGTCAGGTCGTTTTCCGGTTGCTCCTGCGAAAGCTGCTCCATGGCGTACAGCAGGGCGATG
This sequence comes from uncultured Oscillospiraceae bacterium, assembly GCA_964508665.1. Lineage (GTDB taxonomy): Bacteria > Bacillota > Clostridia > Oscillospirales > Butyricicoccaceae > UBA4644. The sequence continues at coordinate 659 of CAZDUQ010000093.1, forward strand.
CAGGCCGACAGGTCGTCAGCATAGGGGGTCAGCAGGGTGCCCTCCGCTGCCTCCACAGGCTGGGCATCGAAGACGGCCACCGAGCCGATGGGGGCCTTTTCCTCGGCCTCCGCCCGGTCACAGGCACCGATATCGATGTACAGGTCGTGGATATCCGCCGCCTGCCAGCCGTGACGGGTCACAGCGGCGGTGGCATCGGCCCGGATGGTGCCCCAGGCACCGCTCTCCAGACGGACGGTGGCACCCACAAGGGCGGCGGGGGTATGGCCGCCGATGGGCTCGAAGCGGAGAAAGCCTTTTTCGTCCACAAAGGTGACCAGGAAGCCGATCACATCCATATGGGCGATGAACATCAGCTTTTTGCCGGGGCCTTTTTTATGGCAGTACAGGTTGCCGATGGCATCCCGGCGGATGTCGTCCACCAGCGGACGGGCCAGCGATTCCAGCAGGGCAGACTGGGGGGCTTCGAAGCCGGAGGGCAGGGCTACGGCGGTGAGTTGCCGTTGCAGTTCCAGAATATTCAGCATGAGTGGTCCCTCCTTACTGTCTCAGGAAGGCCGCCAGCAGGGCTGCGGCCTGTTCCACATCCCGCCAGTCGTACACTTCGGCGGGGGAATGAATGTAGCGGGTGGGGATGGAGATGCAGGCGGCGGCGGTGTTGGGGCCGGCCAGCTGCATGGCGGCGGTGTCGGTACCGCCGGCCAGCATGATCTCATCCTGCCAGGCGAGCTCCTCACGCTCCGCTGTCTCCCGCAGGGCGCAGGTCAGGGCGGGAGAGCAGATGACACTGCTGTCCTTGATCTTGATGGCGGGGCCGCGGCCCAGGAAGATCACCCGGTTCTTTTTGTCCTCCATAGGGGTGTCGTCGGCGTCGCACACATCGCAGGCGATGGCGATATCCGGCTGGATGGCCAGCGCGGCGGTCTTGGCACCGCGAAGGCCCACCTCCTCCTGAGCGGAGAAGACTAAATACACATCATAAGGGCTGTCCTCCAGCTGCTCCATGGCCAGCAGCAGGGTGATGCAGCCGGTCAGATCGTCGGCATAGGGGCCCATGACGCGATAAGGCCCGGCGGCCCGGGGCGTGCCCTCGAAGACGGCCATATCGCCGATCTTCACCAGTGCTTCGGCCTGTGCCCGGGAGGTGGCGCCGATGTCCAGATAGAGATCCTCCATGCGGATGGAGGACCAGTCGCCGGAGAGGGTCTTTGCCCGTTCCCGGGGACGGAGAATGCCCCGCAGCCCGCCGGGGAAGCGGAGGCGGGCGTTGATGACCTCGGCGGGGTCGTGCCAGCCCAGGTTGGTCACCGACAGACAGCCGTGATCGTCCATGCCGGTGACCATAAAGCCGATGGCGTCCATATGGGCGCACAGCATGACCCGCTTGCCGGGGCCTTTTTTATGGCAGATCAGATTGCCCAGTGCGTCGGTGGTGATATCGTCCACCAGAGGCGCGGCCATCTCACGCAGCAGGGCAGCGATGCCCTCCTGCTCCGCGCCGGAGGGCCGGGCGGCGGCCGCCAGCGTCTGATGCAGCTGCAAAACCTCAAACATTCAGTTCACCTGCTTCCTCAATGACGATGCGCGCCAGCTTTTTGACCTCCTCCAGATCGGGGAGATAGGCCACATTGCAGGCGCAGTGGATATAGCGGACGGGGGCGGCCAGGCCAAAGGCGATGGCGGCTTCGCCGCAGGTGGTGCCCACGCGGGCATCGGTGCCGCCGTTGGCGCTCTTGCGGTACTGCCATTTGACGCCCTGCTCGTCGGCCCGGGCCAGCACTTTTTGACGGAAGGGCCGGTCATAGACCGTGCCCTTGTCCATCAGGGACACCACGGCGCCGCAGCGCTGGGCGCAGGACTGCTTGTGGGGGGCCACATCGGGCATATCGGCGGCGGTGGTGCCTTCGATGGCCACCACACAGCCGGGGGCCACCCGCTGGGCGGCCACGGTAGCGCCCCGGGAGCCAATCTCCTCGGCCACCACGAAGGCGAAATAGGTATCAAAGGGCAGCTCTTCCCGCAGAAGCTCCAGCAGCACGGCGCAGCCCACGCGGTCATCGATGGCCTTTGCCTTGAGACAGTCCACGCCGAACTCTATGGGCTGGCTGTCAAACATGGCGGGCTCGCCCCGCATCACCAGCGCCTCGGCCTGTTCCCGGGAGGTGCAGCCGATGTCGATATACAGGCTGCCCAGGCCGGGGGCCTCCTTGCGCTCCTCGGGGGTGGTCAGGTGGATGGCCTTCAGTGAGATGACGCCGGGGAGCTTTTTCTCGCCCACACGCATCCGGCGGCCGATGAGCACCCGGGGATCGATGCCGCCGGCGGCGGCCAGCTTGAGCATACCGTCGGAGGTGATGTCCCGGATGAGGAAGCCAACCTCGTCCATGTGGGCCATCAGCAGCAGGGGACGCTTGCGGGGACGGGCACCCTTTTTGAACACGATCAGGTTGCCCACCGGGTCCACCTCCATGGAGGTGGCATAAGGCTTTGCCTGCTCCGCGATGAATGCACGCACCTCGTCCTCATAGCCGGGGACGCCGTCCAGCGCGCACAGCTGTTTCAGTAATTCTTTCATGCTTACAGCCTCCCGTCAAAGCCTTCGATAAAGGCGGCGATCAGTTTGCCCACGCTCTCCACATCGCCCATCCGCAGCATCTCCACCGGGGAGTGCATATACTTCAGGGGCAGAGACACCACCAGCGTGGTGACGCCCCGGCCCTGCATCTGGATGGGCCAGGCGTTGGTGCCGCTGCCGGCGGGGGTGGCGGTGACCACATGGGGGATCTGCTTGGCACGGGCCACCTCGATCATGCGGCGGGCGAACTTCGGGTTGGAGTTGGAGCCCAGAGTGATGTCCGCGCCGTCGCCCAGGCGGCAAAGCACATCGGGAGCGTCGTCGGTGCGGGCGTGGGTCACATCCACGGCGATGGCGAAATCCGGCTGGATCCTGTACCCGGCGGTGATGCCGCCGTTAAAGCCGGTCTCCTCCTTGGTGGTGGCGCTGAGCACCACATCCACCGCCAGCGGCTTGCTTTTCAGCAGCTCCAGCGTGTGCAGCAGACACACCAGACAGGCCCGGTCGTCAAAGGCCTTGCCGCACAGGGCGCCGCCCTCCAGCTCAAAAGCATCATTGGCGAAGGCCATGAAGTCCCCCACCTTTACAGCGGCGGCGGCCTGCGGGCCGGTCATGCCGATATCCACCACCATCTGGGGGATGGGGACGGATTTTTTGTTGTCGCCGGGCTTTTGCAGGTGGGGCGGGATGGCGGCCACGATGCCCAGAATGGGGCCGTTTTCGGTGAGGACGGTGAGCTCGCTGCCCAGCAGCATCCGCTGATCCACGCCGCCAACGGTGGTAAAGCGGAGGAAGCCCTCCTTTGTCACCTCGGTCACCAGAAAGCCGATCTGGTCGATGTGGGCGTCCAGCAGCAGGGTCTTTGCCCCGGGAATGCCGCAGCTGCGGTAGCCGAAGACGTTGCCGAAGTCATCGATCTCCACCCGGTCGCACAAGGACCGCATCAGGTCGGCGGCGATTTGCGCCACACGGTGCTCATCGCCCGAAACACCATAGGCCGCGGTGAGCGTTTTGATCTGTTCCGTTAAGGTCAAATTCAATACCCCCTGTAATTTATTTTTTATATATCACATTTCGTTAACGATTTTCTTGAAAAACCGGCCCCGCTCCATAAAGTTGGGGAACTGGTCGAAGGAGGCGCAGGCCGGGCTGAACAGCACCAGGTCGCCGGGACGGGCCAGCTCGCGGGCGGCGCGGATGGTTTGGGCCAGGTCGTCGAACCGCAGGATCTCCGGCTTGCCGCTTTCATAATCGGGGGCGGCGCGGACGGCGGCTTCGATCTTATCGGCGGTGGCGCCGCACAGCAGCAGCGTCCTCACGGCGGTGGGCAGGGCTGCGCCCAGCGTATCGAAGGGGATGTGCTTGTCGTAGCCGCCGGCGATGAGCACAATGTGCTCCGGCGGGAAGCACTTCAACCCGGCCAGCGTCCGGGTGGGGCTGCTGGCGATGGAATCGTTGTAATAGCGGACGCCGTCCAGCTCCCGCACCAGCTCCAGCCGATGCTCCACCCCGGCAAAGGTGCGGGCCACCTGCTCCATCACAGCACAGGGCACCAGACCGGACAGGGCAGCGCAGGCGGCCATATAATTTTCCACATTGTGCATCCCGGGCAGACGGATGGCACTGCGTTCCATGATGGGGGCGCCGCCGTCGGTGAGGCGGTCGTTTTCCAGCCAGACGCCGTTTTTGTCCGGCAGGGGGGCCCTGGAGAAAAAGCGTACCCTGCCGGGGGCCTGCCGCGCCAGGGCGCGGGTGGGCTCGTTGTCGCAGTTCAGCACCAGCAGACCGGTGCTGTCCTGATGACGGAAAATATTGCACTTGGCCGACACATATTCGGCAAAATCCCGGTGCCAGTCCAGATGGTTGGGGCTCAGGTTGGTGATGACCGCCACGGCAGGGGACTGCTTCATGCTCATCAGCTGGAAGGAGGAAAGCTCCAGCACGGCCACGTCCTCCGGGCGCATTTCGGCGGCTTTGTCCAGCAGGGGCGTGCCGATGTTGCCGCCCAGCCAGACGGTTTTGCCCGCCGCGCGGAGCATTTCGGCGATGAGCGTCGTTGTGGTGGTCTTGCCGTCGCTGCCCGTGACGGCGATGATGGGGCAGGGACAGACAGCGAAAAACACCTCCATTTCAGAGGTGATCTCCGCCCCGGCGGCGGCTGCCGCCAGCAGCGCGGGATGGTCGGGCCGCAGGCCCGGGGTGCGGAACACCACATCGGCCTGAATGCCTTCCAGATAATCGGGGCCCAGCACCAGCGTCACGCCCCGGGCCTCCAGCGCGTCGGCCGTCTC